>CANQAU010000018.1 GCA_947588935.1 uncultured Bacilli bacterium | reverse complement strand
AAAGTAGTTGCGTCTGTCCAAGTTTTTGTAATATTTGAATCCGTTCCATATGCATTACAATCTCGACTATCTGTAGTATACCCGCATGTTGGTACATTCACTGCTGCATACCCTGTAATATAATCACTATTATTATTAAGTCTCACTTCTTCACAAGAAGTTAATGAGGTACATCTGCCATACATAGAATGAGTAAGATAAGCCACAGCTCCCCATTCCGTATTCTTCATCATGTGACTATCTAATTCTCGTTTATAATTATAGCTAGAATAAAACGCATTTGCCACCTGTACATTTCTCCATGAACTGACATTTGGTTTGATTTGAAGAGCATCCGGATTCGTTTCATTCGTTGAGGTACTAGCATTATGACTCGGTTCAAATTTTCCTACCCACATTCCTTTAATTCCTTCAAATCCATCTACAAATGCTGGATGGGTCATCCACTTTCCTACTGTGCAAAAAGCTAACACACCACTTTCATTTGGGGTTTTACATTCACTATCATTATTCATTGTACTATCTGTACGAAATCGAATTTGAATGGCTTTTCCTGCTGCAACATCATTAAGTTTTACACTAGATGCAGAAGCAGTTGGATAATCCGTTATATTAAAGATTTGATAATCAAACTTCGGAATCCATACAAAATAACTTTCGATTTCATCTTCGGTGATGGTTGCACCTTCAGCAGGATTGGCATCGTCATCTTTTAATATGACTGCATTCGCCCACTGATGTTGACTATAGTTATACCAACTTGTTTTGGTATTGGCTCTGGTTACACTTCCGTTATCTGATATATTTACTGGTATCATTCCCTTACCAAGTACCGGATCATTTCCATTTAAAGTATTATCTACATATCTTGTCACAAAATTTACTTGACATTTGGTTTTCGTTTCTTTGACATCATGGATAATAATATCCCATTTTTCATAATCCCAACTGGCAGCGGCACCTTTATTACAGATAATACTTTCTACTGCTTTATCGTTTCCTTTTTCAGGAAATATTGTACTTGGTGTTCCATCTATGGTTAGTGCTACCTTGACATCAAAGTCATCCATGAATTCTGGAACACTACCTTCAATCACATCATACTCTTTTTGTTCTTGATAAATGGCATAAGTTTTTATCATAACTACAATGGTTATAAGAAAAACAATGGCAATACTTCCAACCATAAAAAAAGTTTTCTTTTTATTCTTCTCTTGAAATGCTTCTAGTTTCATCAAAAAACCTCTATTCTTATTTCTAAGTTTAGAGGTTTTTCTTTCATTTTTTTAGTTTTAGAGTACTCATTATTTCTAATAATTTTATTGTTATAAAATGTCTTGATAATTTTTATCATTTTCCGTTATGTGGATGATTTCATGCGTTTTGATTGCTTGATAAATTAAATCTTCATATGGAATTAATTGTTCGTATTCTTCGCATTTTGAAATGTTTGGATTGATTACAGGGTGATCGGGAACAAAAATTGTACAACAATCTTCATATGGTAAAATGCTTGTTTCAAAAGAACCAATTTTTTTCGCCAAATCGATGATTTCTAATTTATCAAAACATGCTAATGGACGAATGACGGGTAAATTGACCACACGATTAATGGCATTCATACTTGTCAATGTTTGACTTGCTACTTGTCCAATTGACTCTCCGTTTACAATTATTTTACAATTATTATTTTTTGCAATCAATGCACTAATTCGATACATCATTCTTCTCATGATGGTAATCAAGTATTCATGAGGAATATTTTTATAAATTGCTTCTTGAATATCTGTAAATTTCACAATGTGCAGTTTGATATCGTTATTATAAGATGCTAAGATTCTCGCTAGACTTTCTACTTTATTTTTTGCTTTTTCGGAAGTATGAGGTGGACTTTCAAAATAGATTGCTTCTATTTTGACGCCACGCTTCATCGCTAAGTATCCAGCTACTGGTGAATCAATTCCCCCACTTAACATGAGGATTCCTTTTCCAAGTGTACCCACTGGATATCCTCCAATTCCTTTGATGGTTTCAAAATATAAATATGATTTTTCTAATCGAATTTCCGCGTGAATTACTATTTCTGGATGATGAACGTCTACTTTGACATTTTCTTTATTTTTTAATACTACTCCACCTAAAATTTTACTGATTTCGGGACTTTTTAAAGCTATTTTCTTATTACTTCTTTTGGTTTCAATTTTGAAAGTATGGAAGGAAATGGGCTCAATTACTTCTTTTAATGCTTCTTTTAGATCTTCTATATCGATGGAATTTAATTCATAGCCAATGACAATTTCATGAATTCCGAATATTTTTTGTAACTTTTCTAAGACCTTCTGATAGTGGTCTTCCGTCGTTTCGATAAACATTCTTCCACTGTCATAAGAAATCAAGACTTCTTCCTTTGCTAATTTTTTGGCAATATTGTCCTTTAGCGTTCTTAAAAAAAGGCCGATATTATCTTTTTTGGTGGTCATTTCACCATATTTTATTATTATTATTTTTTTCATACATTCACCTAAATCGTTTGTATTATAGCAAATATTTTTGAAAGAAAAAAGCCGTAAAGGCTTAGTTATCCATTAAATGATTGAGTTTATTATATACGTTTTTAAAGTAAGCAAGAAACCGATTTATTTCATCGGATGTTGTAACGTATGAAATACTGATTCTGATTGTACTCATGGCTCTTCTTCGATCGTTATATAGTGCCATTACACTTGTGGATAATTCTCCACTTGCACAAGCGGTATTGGTTCCAATATATATTTCAAATTCTTCTAGCGCGTGAATCAATGTTTCTGGGCGAATTCGTTCTAAACTCAAATTTAAAATGTGAGGAATGGAATATTTGGTTTGATTTAAAATGATTCCATCTAAAGTGCTTAGTTCTGAAACTATTTTTTCATTTAATCGTTTGACAAAATTTTCTTTTTTATCTAAATCTTGTAAGGCGATTCGCAATGCTTTGGAAAATGCAACAATGAGTGGTAATGGTGGAGTTCCTGGTTTTAATTCATTGCTTTTTCCACTACCATGGATTAAGGGTTCGATTTTCACACGACTATTTTTATAAAATAAGCCGATTCCTTTTGGGCCAAAGATTTTATGGGCAGAAAGACTGGCCATATCGACATCATGAAAATTTACTGGTGTTTTTCCAACAGCTTGTGTCATGTCACTATGGAAAAATACTTGAGGATTTTCTTTTTTGATAATTTGTCTAATCATTTTAAGGGGTTGACGAATTCCGGCTTCACTATTTACGGCACAAATACTTACCAAGATGGTTTCTGGGCGAATTAATTTTCTTAAATCTTCAAAGTCTACTAACCCATCTTGATCATTATTGACATAACTGATTTCAAAGCCAATGGTTTCTAAGTACTCACAAATTTTATATATCGATGGATGTTCTAATTTCGATACAATAATATGATTTCCAGATTTCATGTTTGCCAGGCACGTTCCTACTAAGGCCATATTATTTGATTCGGTTGCTCCACTGGTGAAGGTAATTTCGCTTTCTAATACATTAAAAAGCTCACTGATTTGTTTGGTTGCACTATTTAATAATGTTTTGGATTTAATTCCCAAACTATGAAGAGAATTCGGATTGCCTGGAAAATCTTTGGTGGCTTTCAGATAAGATTCTAATACATCATAACTGACTGGCGTCGTGGCACTGTAATCTAAATAAATCATTGCGGTAACACTCCTTTTATTAAGATATCTCGAATTTCTTGCCAATTTTTTACTCTTAAAATTCCTAGTTTTGCTAATTCTTCTTTGGTATATTGTTCATTATGTTTCTGGGTTAGTAATAATTTTATTTTTCCATAACCTCTTTTTAAGTTTGAAACTTTGTCATCAATTTTTACGTCACACATGACGAGTTCTTTGGCACTTGTTAGCAATATCTTTCGTGGATCAATATAGGGCATATTTTTTAATATCCATAAATATTTATGTTTTGCCATGATGGCACAGGCTTCGGGTTTTCTCTTATCATAAAATGCTGTACAAATATAAATATCATAATAATTTTTTAATTCTTCAATTACTTCTAATGCATCTGGAATAATGGTACTTTTTTCATATACATTTACATTTTGATAAAAGTAATCTAGATATTTATCATTATCTTCTGGATTTAATATATTGGAGACATAATATTCTTTAATATCTTCGGCTTTGTAATTGGTATGAAAATAGTCATTTAAGGCTTCGATATACCCTCCACTGACAATGGTTTCGTCTAAGTCGATCATTATTTTTTTCATTGTAATTATTCTCCGTATTCTTCCATTAATCTTTTGTGAATTCCTGGTTCTACAATATTAATTGCTGTAATGGCATTTTCAAGCGATAATTTAAAATTTCCTTTATAAAAGGCATTTTCTGCTTTGGTAAGGCCAAAGTCGACATCGGAATTGATTGGTCGATAACGATTTCCATAGACAATTGCCGTTTCAGCCATTTTTGCTGTTTTGATTGTTTCTTTTGTAGTATTGAACAATTTTAAAACTAAATCGCGAGCGGTATCTACTCTGGTATTTAAAGTTTTGATTGAAATTGGTGTCTTTTCCAATTCATGTACCATGTTGGCAATGGCTTCGGTGGCTTCACTTAATTCCACAAAATACTTTTTCGGAATGACGGGAAGTTTATAACTTTTCATTTGTTGTTTGGATTGATTTAAGATGTTTTTGATTTCGTCTAGTTGTTCTCTAGCTCTTAATTCGTCTTCTTTTAAGCTGCCAAGTGTTCGTAAGGCGGTTTCTAATTTTTCTTCCGTGTGGGTTAATTTGGCGTTTAGCACTTCCATTTCTTTGCCTAAGTGACTAAAGCTATGACGATGAGCGCGATGCAATTCTATGATTTCATCATATTTCGTCCGAATCTCTTTTAACTCTTGTCTAATTTCTTCAATGACTGAAACGTCTTCATCGGTTAAATCATAACTGTATTTAATATCGTCTAATTTTCTTAATAACTTATCATTAATTTTGGTTAATTTTGTGACTTTCATTAAAATACTTCGTTGATAATCTTCAAATATTTTTCTAGCAATTCGTTCTTTATCAAAGTCATTGTATAGAGAGTCGAAATAATCGGTCATGGTTTTTAATTCAAAAGTTGAATCTTCAATATTTAACACATTTAATCGTTGAAAAATATCAGTGATTTTTTTATTACATTCCGTAAGATTGTATGGAAGATTTAAAAATTCCAAGTTAAATCCTTCTTTTTTCATTTTTTCATAAATGTTGTTAATTTCTTTCATTTTCTTTGGAATTAAGATTTTTCCCATTGCAATAATTCCTGGTGCTTCTTCGATCACAAGTCCTAAATTTCCGATAATATCATCAATGGCTTTGACAATCTTTCCAACTTCTTGATAGGCATTTTTTTCCATTGAAATTTCGAATGCTCCGAATAGTTTATCTACATTTTCAAATTGTAAGTCCAATGGAGAAGCAATCATTTCGTATTTATTTTTATCATTATGGTATTTATTTCGAATTTCTCTATATCGACTTTTTAATTTGGTGATGGTTTCGCGATTTCTTTCTTCACTGAGTGTAATTTCTCGAATTTCATCTAATAAGAAATTGGAACGCGTTTTGATATAATATACTTCTAGTTCTACTTGAGCGATTTTCTTTTTGAGTTCTTTATATTTTTTTTCTTGATATAAGTTTTCAATTTCTAATAGTTGGTCGGTTAATTTGGGAACTTCTACGTCCTTTAATTCTTTAAAACGCTGTTGCCATTCTTGATATAGATTTTGCATATCTTCATTATTGACTAATGGTTCTACTTTATTTAATTCCGACATGATGGAAGCTGAGATAATTAAATTTTTATCTCTTTCTAATTCACTAATTTCATTTTGATATTTCTTTTGATCTTTTCTATTTAATAGATTTAGTACAGTAATGATTACGGCAATTGAAAAGATATAATAGGCAATACCTAATAAAATGAATGTAGATTGCGACATGTAATCACTTCCTAGTCTTTATAAACATTCTATCATATTTTGAACTTTTTTGGCGAATTTTCAATCATTTTTTTCATGACTTTTCATTCTTTGGGAATTTTGTTAAAATGGTGTCGGTGAGATGAATGAAAAAGCGAAAATTAAAGAAAAAAAATTTGCTTCTTTTCTTTTTCTTTCTTTGTTCATTTGGACTCGTTGTCTATGGCTGTTGGGGAATTGGTAGATGGTTTTTCGATGGCAAGAAGACGAAGGCATTAGAACAACAAATTTTAAAAATGGATCCGGTCCGGGAAGTGGTGGATAATGAAGATATTCTTCTTCCTTTAAACGAAGAAGAAATCCCCGAAGAAAACCCCTATTGGGATTATATTCAAACTAGGTTAATTGATGTAGATTTTTCTGAACTCAAAAAAATTAATTCTCATACCATTGGATGGCTTCAAGTTTTAGGAACAAATATTAATTATCCTTTTGTGCAAGCGAATGATAATGATTATTATTTAACGCATGCTTTTGATTATAGTTCTAATTCAGCGGGATGGGTCTTTATGGATTATCGAAATCGTGCACAGGTTGAGGAAAAAAATACCATTCTCTACGCTCATGGAAGATATGATCAAACGATGTTTGGCAGTTTAAAAAATATTCTGTATAGCAGTTGGGTGAATGACACTGCGAATCATATTGTACGAATTTCTACGGAATATGAAAATACGTTATGGCAAGTCTTTAGTGTTTATCGTATTCCTACCACCAATGATTATATTCAAACGGATTTTTCATCGGATGAAGAATATTTGACTTTTTTGCAAATGTTAAAAAAGCGAAGTGCTTATTTTTTTCCCGCAAATGTTTCTAAGACGGATCGAATTTTGACTCTTTCGACTTGTTACAATGACAAGGAAAAAGTTGTTTTACATGCAAAACTGATTAAAAAAGAAAATCGCACTTAAAAAGCGCATCACTTATTGAAATGATGCACTTTTTTATTTTATTTTTTTTGCTATTACAACCATTCCCATCATTCCCATGAGCATGAAACTACCAAACGCTAGTAGGTTATCACTTGTTTGAGGAACGGGTGTGGTATCTTTTGATAAATTTATTTTTTCTGAAATAATATACGTACTGAAATGGCTGGTTTCAAAGACGGCATTCCCGCTTTGATCTATGGTGATTGGATATTCTTCAATTGTATTATCACTTTGGAAGTAATATGCATATAGTTCTTTATTTTTTAGTTTTTCGTTTACGATTGGAATTTTTACTTTGAATTTTCCACTTTCTAGTTTATGAATATAGGTACTTGCATTTTTGGAATATAAACTGATTTCTACTGCTTGAAAAATATCCGTTTGCATTTTTTCTTCAATCTGTTTGTGTTCTTCGGTTTCTTCTTGAATGATATTGGCAGTAATGACGGTATCTAATGGAACTGAGGTATCTGTAGTAGCAATTTCGATTCCCGTTTTCGTATCTTGATTTTGATATTCTGGTGTTTTCATTTCTTCTAGTTTTTTCTTTTGAAATACAAAGTATCGTTCCGTATCTCCGTTTATGACTATCTTATAGTAGTTATCGTCGCTACCTTGGATATTGATGTCTTGTGGTTGTTCAATTTCCGTGATTTTTCCACCATATGTTACTGTAATATCCTCATTTGGCATATAGTCTTGCAATCTTTTTTGGGCTGCTTCGATATAAGCTTCTTGGGTATCTTCGGTTGTATCTTGAATATATAAAACTTGTTTTTGGAAGGCACCTGCATATTCCTTATAAGCATAGATTGTGTCATTATAAGAAATGACTGCATAACCATAACTATATGTGTAAAGATCGTTTGCATCACCTGCTCTTGCATCAACGAGGATTGTAAATGGTGTATTTTTGGTTAATTCAATTACTTCTGGAACAAAATTAAATTCTTCTGCAGGAATGAATCTTTCATTTTCGACATGATTCTTTTTTCCTTTGGTCACTAGGTAGTTCACTAGATTTAGATCTTTTAACTCATACAATCCTGCTACTGAATCCGTTTGACGCGTTTGAACTTTTTTGGCAAATTCTTCGACTTCTTTTTTGGCAGTTTCATCTGTTTTTGCAAATTTTAAATGAACGGTATGAGTTTCCACTTCCCCAGTCTTTTTATTTTCTAGCGAAATATCCATTACATCGAGTTTATAGGTATAGATACAACTTGTTTGTGAACCTTCTTGATTACAAATTTTATCGTCGATTTGTAAATTTGATTCAATGATGTAATCATTGGTGATTCCTATATTATTAAAATAGATGTTTGCAGCCGTCCAAATGTAGTCGTATTCCCTATCTGATGGAATGTCTTCATTTCTGAGGTCGATAAGGGGCAATTGTAAAGTTCCATCGGTGGTAATCTTTTTAAATTCTTCACTATATTCTTCGGCGTGTACCATAGTTGGGATGATACTTAATATTAGTATCCATAATAATGTTTTTATTTTTTTCATATTCACTCTCCTATTATCATTATAACGGAGACAGTGCTTTTCTTCAATCAAATTTTTTGCTTTTTCGTACTTTTTGGTTTGATTCCTCTATGGAATTTAAATACATTTCGATGGCGCTTAAAATTGTGGTTTCATAGATTCCATGTTGGGTGGCTGAGCGAGAAAATTCATGCATCTTTACTGCTACCATATTTTCTTTTGAGGGAGCATAAATTTCGATGGTGTCTTCTGTAGGTGAAAAATGAATCACGATACTATCGGTATAAGGTACATAATATTCTGTTTGAATTCTTGCTGGTTTTATTCCATGATTTGTTGAAATCAATTCATTTTTATTTGACGTGGTGATGATGGCACAACGATGATCCCAGGTGAGATTTGTTTCAAAATTTTCATAGGGTTTTCCAATTTGACAATAACTTCCGTGCAAGTGATCTTGTTGTTTTATAATGCTCAAATCTTGAAGTGGGAATGTTAACAAGCGTTGGATAAAGAAAGAAGATGCAAAGAGTTGATTGTCTAATTGTGGTAATATTTTCCAAGTGATTTGTTTCTTTTGCAAATTTCCAATGGATATTTGTCCTGTCACGTTTCGATATGCTTGATAAAAGCTCAATAGTTCACTTTCTTTCACTCGAAATAATACGTCTTGGAGTACATAATTCTCTGTCGCATTTGCGTTGTAACGCTCTATTTTACAAGTTTCTTTCATTAAATGTTTGCATTTAAAATATTCGATATTTTTACTGATAAATTGGTATTCCATTTTTCATCCTTCTTTTTTCTTCTTCTATAGTATATTTCTTGGTGAATTATTTTAACAAAGCCAAAAGCAAAAGAAAAGACTTTTTTCAAGTCTTATCCTTCTAATTGTACACTATCTTGGCTTTCTGAAGACATTAATTTTTCTTCTAAAACCTCGCTTGGTTCATCGTCCATAAATTCTTTTTCTAAAATCATATTGATATCACTGTATTGTTTTGCTCCTGTTCCAGCAGGAATTAATTTACCAATGATAACATTTTCTTTAAGTCCACGTAAGTAGTCGATTTTTCCTTTGATTGCTGCATCGGTAAGAACTCTTGTCGTTTCTTGGAAGGATGCTGCAGATAAGAAAGAATCCGTTTCTAGAGAACTCTTGGTAATACCAAGCATAATTGGACGACCTTTGGCAGGAATTCCACCACGTAAGATGATTGGTTTGTTGGCTTCGGTAAAGTCATGAAGAGAAATGGTAAGTCCTTCTACTAAGTCGGTATCTCCACGATCGACAATTCTGATTTTGCTAATCATTCGTTTGACAATTAATTCAATGTGTTTATCCGAAATATCTACACCTTGTAGTTTATAAACCATTTGAATTTCTTTTAGAATATATTCTTGAGCAGTAATTGGATCCGTCACTGCTAGTAATTCTTTTGGACTGATTGCTCCTTCGGTCAATTTATCACCGGCGCTAACCATATCTCCTTCTTGAACACGAAGTTTCATATTGTAGTTGGTAATATGGTCTCTGGCTTCTACTTCATTTTCAATAATGATTTTATATTTTCCATTATCTTCTTTGATGCTAGCAACTTTTCCATTAATTTCGGCAATGGTTGCTTTTCCTTTTGGATTTCTAGCTTCAAATAGTTCTTCAACTCTTGGAAGACCTTGGGTGATATCATCGCCACCTGCAACTCCACCGGTATGGAAAGTACGCATGGTTAACTGAGTACCTGGTTCACCAATGGATTGTGCAGCCATAATACCGACAGCTTCTCCTGTTTCAACTAAGTTACCCGTAGCAAGGTTGCGTCCGTAACATTTTTGACATACTCCATTTGGTGTCTTACAGGTTAAGGCGCTTCGAATTTCTACTCGTTTGATTCCGGCTTCTTCAATTTTCTTCACAATGTTTTCGGTAATCATTTCCCCTTTGTCCAAAATCATTTCTTTGGTTTCAGGGTTTACAATTTTTTTCGCACTAAAACGTCCTAAAATACGTTCTCCAAGGGATTCAATGACCGATCCATCTTTATCGTTTACCAAATCGTAAACTTCAACGCCATTAATTGATCCACAATCGTATTCTTTGACAATAATATCTTGGGCAACATCGACTAAACGTCTTGTTAAGTAACCAGAGTCGGCAGTACGTAATGCGGTATCTGCAGAACCTTTTCTTGAACCGTGGCTTGATAAGAAGAATTCTGATACATCTAGTCCTTCACTAAAGTTTGAGGTAATTGGAATTTCAACGGTCGAACCATCTGGTTTGGCCATTAATCCACGCATACCTGCAAGTTGTGAGAAGTTTGAAATGGATCCACGAGCACCAGAGTTCATCATCATGAATAATGGATTGTCATAATCGTTATTTGATAAGTCTTCTAGTTCTTTTTGAATCTTTTTATTTGCTTTGGTCCAAACATCAATGACACTATTATAACGTTCTTCTTCAGTAATTAAACCACGTTTATATTGTTTATTAATTTTTTCTACTAAGGCTTGCCCTTCTTCGATGACTTGATCTTTGGTTTTACTTGGCACAATATCTGCTGCAGATACGGTAATTCCGGCAACGGTAGAATATTTAAATCCTAAGTCTTTTAATTTATCAAGCATAATACTGGTTTCGGTTGTCTTGTATCTTTTAAATACTTGGGCAATGATTTGACCAAGGGTCTTTTTAACAAATGGTTTGGTTAGAGGCATTTCAGCAATGGCTTTTTTGATATCTGTACCCATTTCAAGAAAATATTTATTTGGGGTGATTCCTTCGATATTTTCTTTACTTCCTTCATTAATGTATGGATAACTATCTGGTAAAATTTCATTAAAGATGATTTTTCCACAAGTTGTTACTAAATATTTATCTTTTTTATCATCTGTAAATAATTTGTGTTTGAAAGAACGAACTGGTAAAGCAATTCTAGTATGAAGGGTAATTTCTTTTCTTTCATATGCCATTAATACTTCATCTGGATCTTTATAAACTTTTCCTTCGTGTTCTTCTCCAGCTTTTTCCATTGTAATATAGCAGTTTCCTAATACCATATCTTGAGATGGTGTAACGATTGGTTTTCCATCTTTTGGATTTAGGATATTATTTGCACCTAACATGAGTAATCTTGCTTCGGCTTTTGCTTCTTCACTTAATGGAATGTGGATAGCCATTTGGTCCCCATCGAAATCGGCATTAAATCCGGTACATACAAGTGGATGCAAACGAATGGCTTTTCCACCTACTAGTTTTGGTTCAAATGCTTGAATTCCTAAACGGTGTAATGTAGGAGCACGGTTTAGTAAGACTGGATGTTCTGTAATGACATCTTCTACTACATCCCATACGGAGTCATCACGCATTTCAATTAATTTCTTGGCACCTTTAATATTGTGAGCAAGTCCACGTTCTACTAAGCCATGGATTACATGTGGTTTAAATAGTTCTAAGGCCATTTCTTTTGGAATTCCACATTGATACATTTTCAAGTTTGGTCCAACGACAATAACTGAACGACCTGAATAATCCACACGTTTTCCAAGTAAATTTTGACGGAAACGACCTTGTTTTCCTTTTAACATACTAGATAAACTCTTTAATGGACGGTTTCCAGCAGCGGTTACGCTTCTTCCACGACGACCATTATCTAATAAAGAGTCTACTGCTTCTTGAAGCATTCTTTTTTCATTTTGAACAATGATGGTTGGTGCTCCAAGCTCTAGTAATTTCTTTAAACGATTATTTCTGTTGATAATTCGACGATATAAATCATTTAAATCACTGGTAGCAAATCTTCCACCGTCTAATTGAATCATTGGACGTAAATCTGGTGGAATAACGGGAAGAACATCTAGTACCATCCATTCTGGACGGTTTCCTGATTCTTCAAATGCCACTAAACATTCAAGACGTTTTCCAAGACGAATCCGTTTTTGTCCAGAAGCATTTTCCAATTCTTTTCTTAAATCTTCTATTTCTTTGTGAATATCTACTTCACTTAAAAGTGTTTTAATTGCTTCGGCACCCATTCCAACTTTGAAATTATTTCCATATTTTTCATAGTATGCTCGATATTCTTTATCCGATAGGGTTTGCTTTTTCGATAATGGTGCATTTCCTGGATCTAAAACTACATAACTTACAAAGTAAAGAACTTCTTCTAGATCTCTAGGAGACATGTCTAGAACGAGTCCCATCTTCGATGGAACACCTTTAAAGAACCAAATATGACTGCATGGAGCAGCAAGTTCGATATGACCCATACGTTCACGACGAACTTTGCTTTTGGTTACTTCTACTCCACAACGATCACAAATGACATTTTTATAACGAAGACGTTTATATTTTCCACAAGAACATTCGTAATCTTTGGTTGGACCAAAGATTTTTTCACAGAAGAGACCATCTCGTTCAGGTTTTAATGTACGGTAGTTGATGGTTTCTGGTTTTTTGACTTCTCCATATGACCATTCTCTTATTTTTTCTGGAGAGGCGATGCCAACTTTAATTCCTTTAAAATTATTTACGGCTATCATAAAATCTCACCACTTTCCATATCTTCTTCCTCGAGAGCAATATCTCCTGGGAATTCTAAGTCATCAAGATCTTCATCGAATTCACTTTCTTCTTCCGTTTCTTCTTCTACATTTTCGGATGTCTGTTCTTCCGGAGTTTCTAAATCCGAAAGATCGATTTCATCAATCTTGATGGTATCTTCTTTTTCCTCTTCTTCTTCAATTTCTTTTAAATCTAATAATTTATCTTCATTATTTAAAATTTGAACGTCAAGTCCAAGTGCTTGGAATTCTTTTATTAATACTCTAAATGATTCTGGAACACCGGCTTGATTTACGTTTTTTCCTTTTACTAATGCTTCATAAACTTTGACACGTCCGATAATATCGTCTGACTTGATGGTTAAGATTTCTTGTAAGACGTGTGCTGCACCATAAGCATATAGTGCCCAAACTTCCATTTCTCCAAAACGTTGACCACCAAATTGGGCTTTACCACCAAGTGGTTGTTGCGTTACAAGGGAGTATGGTCCGGTGGCACGTGCATGCAATTTATCATCTACCATGTGATGAAGTTTAACCATATACATGACACCAACGTTTACTTTGTGTTCAAATGGTTCTCCGGTACGACCGTTGATGAGTTCGACCTTACCATCTTCGCTCATACCTGCTTCTTTCATTTCTTCGTGGATATCATCTAGGTTTGCTCCGTCAAATACTGGTGTTGCATAATGAACTCCGAGACGCTTTCCAGCCATTCCTAAATGAACTTCTAAAATCTGTCCGATATTCATACGAGATGGAACACCAAGTGGATTTAACATGATATCAACTGGACGTCCATCTGGTAAATATGGCATATCTTCTTCTGGTAAAACTAGGGAAATAACACCTTTGTTACCATGTCGTCCACTCATTTTATCTCCCACTTGAATTTTTCTTTTTTGGATGATATAGACACGAATGATTTTAAATACACCCGCAGGTAGTTCATCTGAGTTTTCTTTGGTATAAACTTTGACATCATGGATAATTCCTGCTGCTCCATGTTCTACTTTTAATGAGGTATCTCTTACTTCTCTTGTCTTTTCACCAAAGATAGCATGAAGTAATTTTTCTTCGCTGGTTAATTCTTGAACCCCTTTTGGCGTAACTTTACCAACTAGGATATCTCCTTCTTTGACTTCTGTACCAATTCGAACGATACCATCGGCATCCAAATTTCTTCTGGCATCTTCTCCAACATTTGGAATATCTCTCGTGATTTCTTCTGGTCCTAATTTGGTATCACGACATTCAATATCATAATGTTCAATATGAAGTGAGGTATAAACATCGTCTTTAACAAGTCTTTCATTTAAGATGACTGCATCTTCATAATTATATCCATTATATGTCATGAATGCTACGGTCATATTTTTACCTAGAGCAAGTTCTCCTTTATCACAACTTGGTCCATCAGCGATAACTTGTCCCATATGGATTTTATCGCCTTTTTTAACAATTGGACGATGGTTAAAACTAGAAGAAGCATTGCTTCGTTCAAAATTGGCAAGATAATAGGTATCTTTTCCTTTGGCATTTTTCACAATAATCTTTTTTGCATCGGCATATTCTACAATTCCATCTGCCTTAGCTACTACACAAGATCCAGAGTATTTTGCGGCGACACATTCTACTCCTGTACCAACGATTGGTGCTTCGGCTTTTAAAAGAGGAACGGCCTGACGTTGCATGTTCGAACCCATCAATGTACGATTGGCATCGTCGTAATTTAAGAATGGAATACAAGAAGTTGTGATAGAGACAACTTGACTTGGTGCAACATCGACAAAGTCGACATCTTCTCTTTTGACCATGACGTTATCGCCATTGATACGTACTAAGATTTCATCTTCAACAATTCGGTTATTGTCATCTAATTTGACCGTTGCTTGTGAAATATAATAATCGGCTTCTTCATCGGCTGTCATGTAGATGACATCATCCATTTGAACAACGCCATCTTTGACACGACGATATGGTGTCATAATAAATCCATATTCATTAATTTTGGCATATCCAGCAAGGGAAGTAATTAAACCAATGTTTTGACCTTCTGGAGATTCAATTGGACAAATACGTCCATAGTGGCTTGCGTTGACGTCACGTACATCCATTCCAGCCCGATCTCTTGAAAGACCACCAGGTCCTAAAGATGATAAACGTCTTTTATCAGTAAGTTCTGCAATTGGATTAATTTGATCCATAAATTTAGAAAGTTGTGAACTACCAAAGAATTCTTTTAATACGGCTGTTACTGGACGAATGTTAATTAAAGATTTTGGTGTGACATCTTCGATTTCTTGGGTGGTCATACGTTCTCTTATTACTCGTTCCATACGAGCCATACCAACCCGGAATTGATTTTGAATCAATTCTCCAACTTGTCTTACACGACGATTTCCTAAATGGTCGATTTCATCGGTATTTCCGATACCATCTTGTAAATTTAGATAGTAAGATACAGAAGCATAAATATCTGGAATGGTTAGTCTTCTTTCTTCGGTACTTGGATCATTACCAATGATTTTAATGATTTTATCTGCATGATTTTTATCGTAAACTTCAATTTCTTGAATCATTTCATAATTATCTAATTCTTCATTGATAATTGTTTTATGAAGTCCATATCCTTCTTTTAAGTAACCTCTTAATTCTTCTAGAATGTCTTTGGTGATAACGGTTCCTTTTTTAAACATTACTTTTTTGTCAATTTTAATATCTTGTGCTAATGTTTGATTCAATAAACGATCGGCAACATTTAATTTTTTATTAAATTTATAGCGTCCTACTTTGGCTAAATCATAACGGAAATGATCAAAGAATCTTGTTACTAATTGGTTTTTAGCAGAATCTAAGGTTGCAGGTTCACCAGGTCTTAATTTTTCATAAATTTCAATTAATGCTTCATCACTGTTTTTGGTACTATCTTTTTCAAATGTATTCATTAAATATTCATTTTCACCAAAAACAT
The DNA here is from genome assembly GCA_947588935.1 of uncultured Bacilli bacterium. Classification (GTDB taxonomy): domain Bacteria; phylum Bacillota_I; class Bacilli_A; order RF39; family UBA660; genus MGBC162267. The sequence goes on along the minus strand of CANQAU010000018.1, from coordinate 4,272 downwards.
TAATGATATCTTCGTTATTGGATAATCCCAAAGCTCTTAGAAAGGTTGTTACAGGAACTTTTCTTGTACGATCAATGCGGACATACATAATATCTCGTGCATCTAATTCAAATTCTAGCCAAGTTCCTTTGTTTGGAATCATTTCTCCACTAATAATGCGTCGTCCATTTTTGTCTACTTCACGTTTGAAATATACGCTTGGACTACGTACTAATTGAGATACAATAACACGTTCGGCTCCATTAATAATAAATGTTCCTGCATCGGTCATAAGAGGCATATCGCCTAGGAAAATTTCTTGTTCTTTGACCTCTCCTGTTTCATGGATAAACACTCTTGCTTGAACTTTTAATGGTGCAGCATAGTTCACCATTCTTTCCTTTGCTTCTTTGATTGAATATCTTGGTTCATCAAAAGAATAATCCCCAAAGTCAATGGTTACATTTCCGGTAAAACTTTCTACTGGAAATAAGTCTTCAAAGACTTCTTTGATTCCTTTTTCTAGAAAATCATTGTAGGATTTTTTTTGTATTTCCAAAAGATCGGAAAGTTCCATGGTATTCTTACTTTTAGAAAAACTTCTTCTTTCACGGTAATCACCGAATTTTTTTACTGTGTAAGCCACAATTTCACCCCATCTAATATATTTTGTTTTTTGATTTTTTCGCGCAAAAAACCAACACGTCACCAATTTCTAATTTTATCAGTCCACCCTGTCAATGTCAACTAAATTTTGTCCGAAATATATAAAAACCTTTGCTTTTTTCCATAATTTCAATTTTGGCGATTTTTTCGAGTTCTTTCTGAATGCTTTTGGCTCCTTGATCTTTATTGATTACAAACCAAAGAGTTCCGTGATTCAATAAATGCTCTTTGGCTTTTGTCAATATTTCTAAAACAATCTTCTTTCCAGCTCGAATGGGTGGATTGGTTAAAATGACATCATATTTTTTGGTAATACTTTCATAACCATTTGATAAGTACGTTGTCCCTCGTACTTTATTTTTTTCAATATTTTTTTGTGCTAAATGCAGTGCTCTTTTATTAATATCGCAAAGATCAACCGAACAATCTTTGAAATATCCTGCGACGATTCCTAAAAATCCATAGCCGCAACCGACATCTAAAATGGTTTGGGGAAATTCATCTTTTTGTTTTAGAAACGTTTCGATTAATATTCGACTTCCGAAATCGATTTTGTTTTTTGAGAAAACTCCATTATCACTCACGAAAAAAACTCATGCTCTTTGAATTTGTATGAGATTGTTCTCAACTCACTTTTTAATTCTTCATTATTGGTAAAGTAATGTTCCAAATAATCACCATTCGTTCTGTTTATTTGTAAGAATTTTTGTATTCATAATTTTATCAAAATAAAAAAAGAAAGTCAATGTAAACTTTCTTTTTTACACAAAATTTGACATTTTATTCTTCACTTTCAGTATTACTATTTTCTAATTTTATTAATACTTCTCGTGGCTTTGAACCATTTTGTGGACCAATAATTCCTCTTTCTTCTAGTAAATCCACGATTCGAGCTGCTCGGTTATATCCTAAACGAAATCTTCTTTGAAGTAAAGATGCACTTACCTTTCCGGTTTTGGCTGCAAATTCTACTACTTCGTTGTAAAGTGGATCATCATATTCTTCTGGTTCACTATTGGCTCCTGCCATGTGCGTATCTGCAACATTGACATTCATGGATTCATCATATTGGGCTTGTTGTTCTTTGCAAACATATTCAATGACTCTTCTTATTTCATCATCTGAAATATAACATCCTTGAATTCGAATTGGTGTGTTTTCACCCATTGGTAAATATAACATATCTCCTTTTCCAAGTAATTTTTCTGCTCCGGCGGCATCTAAAATCGTTCGTGAATCAATTTGACTTGAAACTGCAAAGGAAATTCTGGATGGAATATTTGCTTTGACCACACCGGTAATTACATCGGTTGATGGTCTTTGAGTTGCTACAATTAAATGGATTCCGGCAGCTCTTGCCATTTGGGTAATTCTCATAATGGAATCTTCGACTTCTTTGCTTGCTACAAGCATTAAGTCAGCAAGTTCATCGATGACGACTAACATATAAAACATTTTGGGAATGGCGGTGGTAGCATTTTTATTTTGTTCTTCGACCCATTCGTTATATCCGCTAATATTTTTAACACCTTTTTCAGCAAATAAATCATAACGTCTTTCCATTTCGACGACGACTTTTTGTAAAGCTAAGGATGCTTTTTTCGGATCGGTCACGACCGGACAAATTAAATGAGGTACTCCGTTATAATTTGATAATTCTACTTTTTTCGGATCGACTAGCATAATTTTGACTTGATCTGGTCGATATAGCATTAATAAGGATGCTAACATACTATTAATACATACCGATTTACCACTTCCGGTAGAACCTGCTACTAACAAGTGAGGCATTTTGGATAAATCGGCGGTTTGAGGACGACCCATAATATCTTTTCCGAGTGCGACTAACATTTTGGCATTTTCTTGTGATTTTGGAATATTGGCTAATATTTCTTTTATTTTTACTGCACTAATGACTGGATTTGGAATTTCGATACCAATGGTACTTTTTCCAGGGATTGGTGCTTGAATTCGAACGTCTTTTGCTGCTAGAGCAAGAGCAATTTCTTTATTAATTCCAACTATTCTACTCACTTTGGTTCCGGATGGAACTACTACTTCATATTGGGTAACGCTTGGTCCCATATGAACATCCACTACTCTTCCAGAAATTTGGAAATCTTTTAATACTCTTTCGAGATTTTGCTTATTGCTAATAATAAATTCGTTGGAATTTACTTTTTTTGGTTTTTCTGGATTATCTAATAAATTGATACTTGGTAAACGATATTCGGAGTTTACGAATGACATATTTCCTTGACCATCATCTTTGGATACGGTATTTGGTGTTACGACTTCATTTGCCAGTGGCGTTATTGGTGTTCTTTCTTTATCATAATTTCGTAATTCTTCGACACTTGATACAACAATTCGATCATCATGATTCGATGTTTCGAATTCTTGATCTTCTTCATATGTATAAGATGATGCATTTTCCTCTTCTTCCTCTTCCATGAGCATTGGTTTTACCTTTTTTAATGATTCAATGAACTTCGATAAGATATTTCCTAAATTCATATTAAATAGAAGAATGAGTCCAAAAATGCTAATGAATACTAAGACGATGTATGTTCCTGTACTTCCGAAAAGAGATGAAGATGCAAAAGCAAATGTTGCTCCAATAATTCCTCCACCGATGACAATGGAAGTTTGACCGGAGGTTGCTAGTGCATTATTGGAACCGATGCTAGCTACTCTTTCCATATAACTATCAATGGTTGATTTAAAAATATCCGAAGCGTTTGCACATTTATTGATAAATGTAAAATGACTCAATACCAAGATGACGATAATTAGTATATAGATTCCTAATAATTTGGCACTAAAAAAATTGGGCAACTTTCGTTTAATGAGCATATAAAATCCTAAAAATAATAGCAAAATTAAAATGGCTGGCCACCATTCTCCAAGTAAAAACATGGCAAATTTTTTTAAAAGTGTTCCCACGGGACCAAAGCCAAAGCCAATCAAACCAATTAAAATTAAGATTAATCCAGTTAATTCAACGGAATAGGTAAATCCTTTGGGTTCTGAACTACTTGTTTTTTTCTTCTTTGCCATCTTTACCACCATATCTATTATATCTTATTTCTTCGGACAATGCTAGACCTTTACTTTTGTTTGACAAGAGAAAAAAAGCTTATGATTCTATTTTCTTTTTTATTTTTGATATCCATTTTTCTTTGTTCATGTTTTTTTCTTCTTTTGGAAAAATTAAATTAAAAATGTATCTTGGGTGCAATAAAAAATCTATGGAATCCGCTTTATCAACAATCGATATTAACCAACTTTCTTTATATTTTGGAGGACGTTTATTTAAAGGAAACATATGCTTTTTTATAATATCTTCTACTTTTAAATTCATACTTGTTGGAAAATACTTCCAAGCGTTTTGACGTGCTTGTTCGGCATGAACAAATCCATGTTTTTGAAAAAATGGTTGTTTCTTTTTATTATTTTGCCATGGTTCATAATAAAAATCGTGTAAAATTCCGCCGATGGCAGCGGCTTTGTAATCCCAATGTAGACGTTTGGCAATTTTGTAAGAATCGTAGGATACACGCAAGGTATGATCATATACGCTTTCTCCAGCATGATGAATGAATGTTTTTCTTTTTTGAAATTCAG
>CANQAU010000017.1 GCA_947588935.1 uncultured Bacilli bacterium | reverse complement strand
AATGCTTTTAATTCCATCAAAAAACCTCTATTCTTATTTCTAAGTTTAGAGGTTTTTCTTTCATTTTTTTAGTTTTAGAGTACTCATTATTTCTAAGAAGACAACACTACTCGAAAAGTAATACAAACATCTGCTGACCACCATGATGATTTAAGTAAATTTTCACATAAGGTTATTACCTAACAAAATCAAAAATTATTTTTTATTTTCTAAATCATTAACTCCAACTTAAAAAGTTAAACACCTTTGCTATAAACCGCATTCTCTAAGTGTTTTTATTTAGATCCTATTTTCTGCAATTCCTTTGTCTCAAGTTCTTTTATAGATTTTTCCGGTGTTGGAAGAGTTTCAGGCATATTACCTCCAAGTTCTTCAATTGCTTTTCTCACAGTTTTTCCTACGTTATAATGCGTTATACAAGCATCATTTTCATTATCTACGTTGTCCTTTTTCAATTTAGCTTCTGTTTGAGTAATACGGAATAAATTTGCACCTAATTCTTCACTACCCATATAATCAAGAATATCTTCGTTTTCTTTTATATTTTTACGCTTTGCTATTTGCTTTGATGTTTCCCCATTATAAAGCCCTTTATATCCATAATTATTAAATTTTCCAAAATTTTCTACTCCTGCTTCTTGAGCGGCTTTAAATAGATATTTATTTTTATTATTAACCAGAATCCTAGTATATAATCTTTTTTCATCCTCTGATAACTTTGAATATTCTAGTTCAGTAATTTCTTGCTTTCTAGTTTGAACTGCAAAATATGTTTGTCCAAGTGCTACTGATTTCTTCTTAGGATTTGCATTTTGAACTATCAAATAACATGCATACCTTGATAACTTGTAATCAATTACTGTCTTTGACGCACCTTTAGGCATTGCTATCGTTTTCCTGAACTCAGGAAAGTGATCCTGAACACGATTATTACTAGTTTCGCAAGCAATTATTGCACGTTTAATAACTTTATGAAAGTTTTCCCATTTACCATACTCTAATAATGGCATTAATTCTCGCGCATCCCAATATTCATTTCCATAATCATCAATGTGTTTAATATCGTTAAAAGTTTTCTCAGTATATTTTTCTAAGGTATTCATCTATTATCCCCCTCTTTTTTATATTGTATAAAACATTTGTTTTTGTTTCAACATTTTTATAAACTTTGTTCATGTCCCAAGGATAATAAAAGTATAATTATATGATTCATAGCGATGATTGTTTTTAACAGATTATATGGAAAGCACAACACGAAAACTGAGATTGCCAGTCGTATTACCGTGCCACCGAGAAAACGCAAACACTCCTGCAGTCGTACCACCACCGTCCATCGCACTACCACCACGTGAAATCCAAGGTTTATCATAAAAAACGGCCCAAGCCCCATCAGCGAACCATGAACTGATCCGTCTCGTCTGAATTCCGTATACCGCATTTCCAAACGGCCCCATCTCTCCCGTTGCATCTCCCAAAATCATTCGTCCATAATTCTCATCATTCTCAGCATAATTGTACAAATCATAATATTTATTATCTTTAGGATAATCAACACCAGTAGTGAAAGTATCTTGTGTTCCTATAGGAGTTGTAAACACTCCATTAAAATTACTATGAAGATTGTTAGCACTTACTCGACCGGAAATTAACTTTCCTTCTTTACTCTTCAACACGCCCATGACATATTCCCAAGACCCTCCAGCTATATCATAGATACCACTGATATTTCCGGTGGTACTTGCTAAATAACCAACAGTTGTATTCCATGCTTGTGTCGTTTCTTCATCTGTTCCATATTTATTACAATCAAGGTTATCTCCATTATCTCCACATGTTGGGGCATTCACTGATGCATAACCAGTAACATAATCACTATGATTATTGATTCTTACTTCTTCACAAGAAGTAAGTGATGTACATCTTCCATAGATACTGTGAGTGAAATATGCAACCGCTCCCCATTCGGTGTTCTTCATCATGTGACTATCTAAGTCTCTTTTATAATTATAAACACTATAAAAGGCATTTGCCACTTGAATATCTCTCCAACTGATTGCATTCGGTTTAATTTGAAGCGCATCCGGATTTATTTCGTTAGAATCATTGCTAGAATTATGACTAGGTTCGAATTTTCCAATCCACATTCCTTTTTTACCTTCAAAGCCGTCTACAAATGCTGGATGAGTCATCCACTTTCCTACGGTACAACTACCTAACACCCCACTTTCATTTGGAGTTACACATTCACTATCATTATTCACTGTGCTCTGCATACGAAACCGAATTTGGATGGCTTTTTTAGATGCATCATAACTTTCATTAATTCCATCTAACATTTCGTAATTTGTTGTACTAAATATTTGATAATCAAATTTTGGTATCCAGACAAAGTAACTTTCGATTTCATCTTCGGTGATGGTTGCTCCTTCAGCAGGATTTGCGTTGTCATCTTTTAAAATAACGGCATTCGCCCATTTTTTCTGACTATAATCATACCAACTGGTTTTCATATCGGCTCTTGTTACACTTCCGTTATCAGCGATATTAACAGGTATCATTTCTTTTCCAAGTACCGGATCATTTCCATTTAAAATATTATCTACATATCTTGTAACAAAATTAACTTGGCATTTCGTTTTCGTCTCTGTTAAATTAGCTACATTAATCTTCCAATTATCATAATCCCATGTTGCAGTGGCACCTTTATTACAGATAATACTATCTACAGCTTTATCACTTCCTTTTTCGGGAAATGTAGTACTTGGTACACCATCAATCGTGAGTGCAACTTTCACATCAAAGTTATCCATAAATTCTGGAACACTTCCCTCAATCACATCATACTCTTTTCTTTGTTGATAAATAGCATAAGTTTTCATAACGACGACAACAGTTATCAACAAAACAAACAAAATACTTCCCACAATAAAGAAGTTTTTCTTCTTATTTTTCTCTTGAAATGCTTTCAGTTCCATCCAAAAACCTCTATTCTTATTTCTAAGTTTAGAGGTTTTTCTTTCATTTTTTTAGTTTTAGAGTACTCATTATTTCTAAGAAACAATATAGATAGTTAAATATCAGAACTTACATAAAACAAAGAAGTTTCTGCATCTCGATAAAAGACATTAACTTTCCATACATCGTTAATTTTTCTTAATTCAAATGGAACATCGAACTTATAACTACAAGTTTCTTCATTCTCATCAGGTTCACAAACACCAATCGTAACATTGGCATTAATTTGTTCATCATTCGCTAAAATAAGACGGAACTCAGAAAAAGTAATATCAGACTCGGCAATGGCACTTTCTGTATAGATGCGATTAAAAATTCCTCGATTAGCAATATAATAACCACTGCTCGTTTTTACCATTTGGGATAAAACTTCATTATAAATATCATCAACAACCAATTCATTTAATTTCTCAAAGAAATTTTCTGCAAAAGCTGCATATTTTTCATCATCTTCAGTTGTATATTCACTTGGTGCTACACTGCTTGGTGTATACACTACAGTATTGTAAAACAAAGAACGCAATGCTTCTTTCTTTTCTTCTGCCAAATTCCATACTTCCTGTGCACTCATCGAAGAATTATTAGCAAATTCAAGTTCATCATCACCGGGTAATACAACCGGTTCTTTCTCAATATGAGGAACTTCTTCTTCCTCTTTAAAAAACTGAACGCCAACAATCAAAACCAATACTAATAACAAAACAATTGCTATTACTACAAAAATAATATTCTTCTTTTCAGATAACCATCGTAACATCTTTATTCCACCTCATTTATAATTTTTTTAATTTTATTTCGCAATCTTTGAATGGTATTATCAATCTGTTTAGGGGTTTTGTTGAGCACTAAAGCAATTTCCTGATAACTCAGTCCATTTAAAAGTAAACTATATACCTCATATTCATGTGTTGATAAGGCCGTTTTGATTAACAAGAGTAAATGTTCATATTCCTCTTTTTTCGTAATTCCCAAAAGAGGATCACTTCCATCATCGACAATCATATCTACTAGAGGAATATGATGTTCTCCATAATCTCGATCTAAAGACAAAGAATCAAGCTGCATTTTATTTTTCAATCGACCAGCCTTTAAAACCGCATTTTGAAGCCGTCTTTCAATACACAACGAGATAAATGTTGCCAACTGTGTGTTCTTTCGTTCATCATAACAATTTAATGCATCTGCAAAACCAACTAAACCCTCCTGATAAAAATCATTATACTCGATTCCTAACTTTTTTGCAGCCAAAAGATATTTTTTGATAATCACATCGATAATATATTTGTATTTTTCATACAAAATTTCTTTTGCCTCTTCACTTGATTCGCACACGAGACTAAGCAATTCTCCATCCGGAAATTCTCGATAATCCATTCTACTCCTCCATCATTCGAAAAATCATAATCCCAGCAGCGACACTCGCATTTAAACTATTAATATCACCCTTCATTGGTATCGAAATAATCGCATCACTCTGTTTTCGCACCACATCACTAATTCCATTTCCTTCAGAACCAATGACCAACGCTTTTTTTAAATCATAAGAAAAGGTTCGATAGTCTTTTCCGTCCATCGCCGAAGCATACACCATAAACCCTTGCTTCTGTAGCGTTTGAATCGCCTGCGAAATATTTGAAACCAAGATAACTTGTACACGATTTAAAGCCCCGGCACTCGTTTTCATCACCGTATCATTAATTCGAACACTGCGGTCTTTGGGAATAATCACAAAATGAACACCTGCTGCTTCACAAGTTCGAATAATTGCTCCCAAATTATGAGGATCTTCTAAATGATCTAACAAAACAACAAAATTTTCATCAAAGCAAGCATCCAATGTTTGATATTCATATTCGTGTAAATCCAAAACAATCCCCTGATGATGTCCACGAACCATTTGATTTAAACGTTCCATGGATACAAATTCATAATGAATTTTATGTTCCTTTATCAAATCGAGTATTTTGGGATCTTGCTTCGTTTGTGCCAAATAAACTTTACGGATTTTACGAGGCTCGGTTTCAAAAAAAACGTTTTTTCCATAAACAAGCATAGCATCACCCCAAATTTGCTTTATGATACAATATTTTTCCAAAAATTGCAAATCACCAAAAAAGGAACAGAACCTGTTCCTTTTAGATATTACTCTTCGATATCGTTAATACCTATAATATTAGACTGATAATCGAAAAAATACATCGTGCACGAAATAATACCTGTGTGCACATTAATAATATAAACAACTATTTTTGTTTTATTTCTCCTATTTTTTCCAATTCTTGAGCGTTAATGGCAATCCCAATCACAAAAATATAGGCAAGAAGATAAAGCCAAACCATCAAAACAACAACTTGAGCAAGTCCTCCATACAACGTAGATGCATGATAAAAATGATTAATATAAAATGAATAAATCATCGTGACCACAATAAATCCAAATGTGGCAAATAAAGCTCCTGGCATATTGGTTCTACTGGGAATTTCTTTATCTGGGGCCATGGTATAAATAATTTTAATTAAAAAGAAACTGACAAACCAAGAAATCGGTCCACTTGAAAGACGAATAACAAAAGCAATCGTTTTCGTCACAGTATCATTCATGTTTACAAACTCGAGCAAAGCCACAATTTTATCACCAAAAACCGGAATGAATAAAAGAAAACTAAGTAATAGGATTAAAACAATCGTCATAAAAACGGCCTTAATCCGACGATGTAAAAAAGATTTATTAGAAAGTCCATACATTTGATTCGAAGTAACAATAATCGATGCCGCACCAGTACTTGCAGCATAAAAACCAATAAACAAAGTCAAAATAAACTGTGGGTTAATCGAGACATTCGTCACAATAGGCATAATCAAATTTGCTATCTCAACACCAAAAGATTTCGTAATAAAACTGGTTAAAAAGTCAAAAGAAAGATGAAATAAACTTGCTCCATAAGCCAACACCGTAGCCGTAGGAACTAACGCAAGCAAGAAAAAATATGCCAGTTGACCTGGCAATATTAACATATCCGACTGCGTAATCAATTTCCATAAACGTTTCAAATAATCACGTAATTTATTTTTCATCAAAATCCTCTTTTTGCATTTCTTTTTGTTTTTTCACATCTAAAGTTGCTTCATTAATCGCATCTTCAATGCTCTTTACATCATCAACAATCATACTATAACCAATACAAGCACCATATTCATAAGGTAAGTTTTTAAATTCTTTATTCAATTTATGAATATAAGCCGTAATTTGTTTTGCTTGATACCCAATCAAATAAATCATAAATTCATTTCCATCCGTACGCATGACATCCGAATTATCAAGTTGCGCCCGAATTAACACATTCGCTGCAGCTTTAATTTGATTATCACCCTGTTCATAACCAATCGTATCATTAATTTCTTGAATACGATTTAAATCAATAACAATCATCGTTTGTGGATAGATCGTATTTTTATTCCATTTGGAAATATTTTCATTTAAATAATTTCGATTTTTTAAACTCGTTAATTGATCAATAAACTTCATCTTATCTTCTTTGCGAATCTTTGTTGCCACCCGAATTTTTCTAGAAGAACGATAAATCAAATAACCAAGAACAAAGAAAACAAGTAAAATATAAAGGAAATAACGAGCAATTGTTCCTAAAATCGTTCCCTTTTGAATGGTAATGGCATGATTATATAAACCAATATAATTCATTTCATTTTCATCTAAATAATCAACATAATGCATAAACAACGTATTAAAAGTCGAATTGGCATTAGAACGGAATGGATAACTATCTGGATAATGAGAAGTATACCGAAGAGAATAATGTTTTAAAATGTTTTGTTGATAATACAAGCTCAAACTGTGATCAATAAACAAAATGCCTTTTTTCTTGACAACTTCTTTTAACCCTTTTTCCCCAGAATACGTCTCTACATGAATATTCGTATTGGTACTAATCTTACTATATAACAAACTATTTTCTTCCACATAAACCGTTTTTCCATAAAGGCTCTTCAAAGAACTGACAACAAACGGAACCGACTCATGCGCAAGAACATCATAATTCAGCAAAATATCCGAAGAAATCAAAGTACCAGGAGTCGTAAAGTTTTGATAACCAAAGTATAAATCAACTTTCCCTTGTTCAATATCATTTGCTAATTTCTTATAATTACGATACCGTTTAAAATTAAATTCTACAGAACTAAATTCCGAAAATTCACTCAAGTAAGAAGCTAAAATTCCTCCGTAATTTCCACCGGTTAAAACTTCATAAGGACTATTATTCAGAAATCCATAATTGTACTCAACGCTTTGTAACTGGTCTACCTCCGTTTGATTAATTCCTAAAGCAGAGATAAACGCATCAAATTCTTGGGAATGAAAATCTTCTTTTAAATCTTCTTGTTTCCATTTCAAAAAATATTTTTGAAAAATCGAACTCAATACCGAATCATCTAAAGAAAGATTATAATAACGAGCAATATTTGTATAATGATAGATAATTCGATAATCTTTACTTAAAATAGTATCAATGTATTCAATTCTGGGAACCAAAACCGCTTGAATATCATTTCCACTATCTAAAGCAGCTAATAAATCACTTCGATTTGCATAAGAAACAAAAGATGGAACATATTCCATTTGTCCAGTTAAATAAGAAACATCCGAAGATAATACCCCAACTTTTTTCGAAGGCAAAGTAGAAAGATCAACAGCTTCATTCGTCTTAGAAATAAGCACATAATGATCTTGATAAAAATTAACATCACTTGCATCCACTGCATTCGCTACTTCAAAGAAAATGCCACTAACCGTTTCATTCGAACGATAAGTAATCGAATTAATGCGAATTCCATATTCATCCGAAAAATCACTTAAAAAATCATAAAAAACGCCATGTCCGTTCTTTCCAAATATATTCGTATCATTCAAAACAGAAACATTTTGTACTCGATTTAAATTTTCATTTACCCACTCATTTTCCGTCGGCGTAAGACGAGAAGGATCTTGAAAAATTCGAACAATAAAATAAATAGAGAAAACTGCACAGAGAAGTAAAAAAACACACCACAGCACAATTTTTTTGGAACGTTTCATTACGATTCCTCCTCAGAAGTAACAGGGCGATTATTACTCCACACAAAATTTTCGCTACTAACATTTTTCGCACCCATCAATAAATATCCAGACACTTCTTCAGTCTTATCTTGCATTAAAGTCACGTTAAAATCATAATGCAAGCGATATTTTTCATCAATCCCAAGATATGCTTCTTCTACCAAACTCTTCGCATCATCGAGCGCAACTTGGTCACTGTATTTCAAAACCACATAAATAATTTTTCCGCGCACTTCCACAGATTGACTCACCAAATTTTCATTTTCCAAAAGACCTTTTAAATTCGTCTGAGCTTCTTCATCAAAAGGAATGTCCTGAATATCATCCAATCTTTCTCCATAACTAGAAGAAGAACTTCCAAAGAAATATTGAACCACAACCCCAAAAATAACCACAAAACAAATCACAACAATGATGCTAAGAACCACCATAACACGATTTTCATTCCATAATTTCTTTAATTTGCTCATAATTCACCTCATTAAAGTATAATCATTATAACCGAAAAACATTTATTTTTAAAGTCCCTCTTCGTTTCTTAAAAAACTACGAAATAGAAAAAGACTGAATCTGCTCATTCCCGACGAAATCACGCACATAAAGATAATACGTTCCTGCTTCAGAATAAGAAGACGTAAACGTATAAGAACTCGTCCGCGGAATATACATCCATTCCATCGGACCATTTTCATCACCAAAAGCATAAGATACAATGCCACTTTCCTGATCGACAATCGAAAATGCTACCGAACTTTCCCCATCTAAAAGGGGTGTTGACTCAACCGTTACTTGAGGAGAAATCAAATCCACTTGATCCACCACAAAAGAAGAAGTGCTATATTCTTGTGAAAAATTCCCAGCTTGATCTCGTGCACAGATAAAATACTTACCAGCAGGAAGGGTTTGTACAACACTAGGTTGCATGGTTTTGATATAGGCTACATCCTCTCCAAGGCAATAATTACTATCCTGCAAAAGGGCATATGCATCAATTCCCGAACCATTCACATCTCCCATGGTAAACGCCACTTTTTTTCCATCCTTGGTCCATTCATCTGCTTGATAAACCAAAATATCTTCATCATAAATCAGTGGATTTTGTTTATCAATTTGGACAAGTGTCCTTGCTTGATAAGTAACCAACTTCTCCTCATGTAAAAAAGTAACTTGGGCCTCTACAAACGTATTTAAAATTTGATTTGCTCGAAGTTCGAGTGTTTTTTTCTCATCAAAATCATGATCAACAGAAACTACTTTTTCTAAATCAGCACCACTCCACCGAATCTCAACCACATCCTCAGGATAATCATAATCAGGTTGTAAAGCAATTTCCAAAGTCACCGCATCATTCGTCCAACCATCATCCACCATCAGTTGATGAGAAGAATCATAACGATGTAAAGAAATTTTACTATTTTCCAATAATAAAGCATCGTAATCGCACACTTCTTCTTCCGTCACTTCTGCCGAGTATTGATTATTTTCATAATGCAATCGAACCACCCGACAATTTAAAGAAGAATGATCTACCGGATTTTCATAAATACCTGTTTCATCATCCGCTTCTAATTTTCCTTCTTGAATCAAATAATCAACATTAGTAATCAACAATCCCGTCTCACTAGCCCAACTTTCTGCAGCACTTTGAATATACGACATTTTGCTTTTTAACATTTCTTCGGTCACATGAGAATAAACCACTTGAAAACTCGGAATCGCAATAATTCCTAAAAAAGCAATAATCGAAAAAACCGCTAATATCTCCACTAAAGTAAAACCATTTCGTTTCATATTGTCAATCCTTATATATTCATAGTAACATAAATCATCAAAAATAGCATGAAAAAAGCATAGAATTCTATGCTTAAATCATAAAGTACTGAATCGCTATATTATCGGTTCGCCAAGCAACTCGATAATCCCATTTACAATTCGTTGTACTACTCCAATCATAATAATGAACCGTCGTCGCCCCAAAGCCATTTAAGAAAGCCAAAACCAAATCCGCATCACCGGTTTTATAATCACTTTTGACAGTATACCAAGTCGCATAAGTATAATCCTTACCATCCGGCTGACCAATCAGAATATCGCCCCACTGAGATAAATAATGATCATCCGTATCCATATCACAATATCCAGAATAATCACAAGTCTCATTACAACGACTCACAACACCAGTACAAGGTCGCCCCGTCGCGGAAGCACTAATAATTAACACCCTTCCCGCATAAACCGTAGAAATGGCATTCGTATACCAATCCGTATCGACACAAGCAGGTGAATTCGAACAATTCTTATCACAATTTCCCGGACAAGACTCTTTACACGTCCTCGATTTCGTTCCATGCGTCGTAACTAAACGATACCTTGAACTACTCCGCAAAGCTGCAATCGCCGAAGAACTTCTGCGAATAATCCGGGATGCTACACTTCCACAATCATACATCGCATTTCGAAATTCTTGATATTCAATAAACTCTTTAAATTTTCCACTATCGACCGCGCTTTGTAAACGATCCGCATCACAAGTAATTTCTTTACTCCATTCGTAATTATCTGGTCTTTCACAAGGTCCTTCATTACAGCTTTGACTATCACTTCCCGCACTGCAAAGCGTATTAGTACGATTATCCCGAATTTCATAAGGACGATATTGCAATCCTCCCCCACAACTAGCACTACAACTACCAAAATCACCTGTCACATATTTGGTTTTTTCACTCGAACACTCATGATATAAAACATAAGGAACCTGATTTTGAACTCGCGTAATATTTCCTGCTTCATCTCGTAAAGAAACATAGACCGTATGACTACTACCATCTAAAACGGGATGACTTGCCAAAGACGTATTAGCAAACACATTCCAATCTTTATTTTCCGTATACCGTTCCCATGTTCCGTTTTGTTCATAACCAGTATTCGAAATAAACATTGACATCATACTCTCATCCGTCGCCACAATCCGTAATTTCGTATTATAATGATGATAAGAAGAATTCGAAGACGTAATACTCACCGCCGTATTAACATCTACCGAAGGTGGAGTCGTATCAATTTTCGATACCGTCACTTTTTGCGTACTAATATCCTCACTATAATTTCCAGCATTATCTAAAACACAAATATAGTAATCGCCATTTCCACGCGTTTCACTCACACTCTGACGAGACGTTGAAACATACGTTGCTCTCGTACAATCCGGATTGGTAACCACCGCATATCCAGAAATTCCCGAACCATTTCCATCACTCATCGTAAAACGAATTTCTTTTCCAGAACCTGTCCAATCATCTTCTTGATTGATAGAAACCTCCTCGGTATATACAGTTGGTCGTTGTTTATCAATCCGAATATCACTACGTGCCCGATACTCTTTCACCACACCATCATCAAGTACCGTTACTTTGGCTTCATAATTCGTATTCAAAATCTGACTTGCACTAATCACAATCTGATTTTTCGTAGCAAAATCACCGGATACATCAAAATTTTTTTCTTCCCCATTTCCCCAAAAGGAAACAGCCGTCACCGAAGAAGATAAATCCGTATCCTTAAATTGAACTTTCAAAGTAACATCGCCAGAAACCCATTCCTTCGAAGCAATTTCTGTCCCATCTTCCCGATATTTCTTTAATTCAATGAGACTATTTTGCCGAATTAATTCATTAAAATCACAATTTTTTTCTTCCGTCATCCGAGCAATGTACTGATTTTGAATAAGATCAACCCGAATCACATCACACAACATCGATTCATTCGTTAAAGGATTTAAAAACTCTCCCATTTCATTATCTGCTTCTAATTTTCCTTCTTGAATCAATTGCATCACATTCACAACATCATAAGACGTTTCACTTGCATAAGTTTCCGCAGCAACCAAAATATATTTCACTTTACTTTCATACGTATTTTGTCGAATACGTTGTTGGATAAATTGATACGTTGGAATGGCAATCAAAGAAAGAATCACCAAAATCGCCACAACGGATAACATTTCCACCAGTGTAAAGCCAGACTTTCTCATCACTATCACCCATTATTTTTTCCATTATAACACGTATAATACAATTTAGTAAATGTATGAAAAGAAGGTTGTAGAATCATCATTTTACAGATTCTGATAAAAAGAAAGCAGAAAAAAAGCTATGATTTTCATAGCTATCGATTACTTCGAAAACGCATTTTTGGATCCAAAATGGCCTTCCGAAGTCGAATATCACTTGGAGTAATTTCTACATATTCATCATCTTCAATAAACTCCAAAGCTTCTTCCAACGTAAATTTTTTAGCTTTTGTCAAATTAATGGCTTCATCTGCACCGCTAGAACGGGTATTCGTCAAATTCTTATTTTTACAAGGATTGACATCCAAATCATTATCACGATTATGAATTCCAACAATCATTCCCACATAAACCTCAGTAGCTGGTTCAATAATCATCGTGCCCCGATCCTGTAAATTCCAAAGGGAATAACCAAGAGCTTTCCCATTTTCCATCGAAACCATAACCCCATTTTTTCGACCACTAATCGGACCAACCGTCGGACGATAATCCTCAAAACTACGAACCATAATTCCTTCACCCTTCGTATTGGTAATAAAATTACTACGATAACCAATCAAACCACGGGTCGGCGCAAGAAACTCTAAATGACTATACCCTTCTTCGTTGGTGGAAACAATTTCTAAAGTTGCTTTTCTCTCTTGTAAATCATTAATGATTGTTCCCTGATATTCTCCTGGACAATTAATAATAACACGTTCAAATGGTTCACATTTTACGCCATTTTTTTCTTCAAATAAAACCTCTGGTTTCGAAACACAAAGTTCATATCCTTCTCTTCGCATATTTTCAAGTAAAATAGATAAATGAAGTTCTCCTCGTCCACTAACTTTATATCCATCCGTATTCGCCAATTCTTCCACCCGAAGTCCAACATTCGTTTGAAGTTCTCTTTGCAAACGTTCCCGAATATGACGAGTCGTTAAAAACTTTCCACTCTGTCCAGCAAATGGACCATCATTAACTAAAAAATTCATCGATAAAGTCGGTTTTTCAATCACAATTGGCGGTAAAGGTTCAATATGATCCTTATCACAAATTGTATCTCCAATAGAAATATCTGCACATCCAGCCACCGTTACAATATCACCGAAATAGGCAATCTCTTTTTCAACTCGATGAATTCCTTCCGTAACAAATAATTTCGAAATTCGAAAATTCTCAACACTTCCATCATTTTTAGCAAGGGCTACCGTTTGTCCTACACGAATGCTACCTTTATTAACTCTTCCGATACCCAATCTACCAATATAATCATCATAATCCAAATTAGAAATCTGTAATTGTAAAGGATCCTTTTCATCTCCAGAAAAAGGATTCACTTGTTTTAAAATGGTTTGTAATAACGGCTCGATATTCGTTCCTTTTTCGATAATAGAATACTGTGCTACTCCCTCTTTAGCAACACCATAAATAATTGGAAAATCAAGTTGCTCATCACTCGCATTTAATTCCATAAACAAATTAAAGGTCATATCAACCACTTCACTTGGACGAGCATCTTTCTTATCAATTTTATTAATAAACAAAATCGGACGCAAATTTTGCTCCAAAGCCTTCTTCAAAACAAAACGTGTTTGAGGCATCGGTCCTTCAGCAGAATCCACAATTAAAACAACCGTATCCACCGTCTTAATAACGCGTTCCACTTCACTTGAGAAATCGGCATGACCTGGCGTATCCACAATATTAATTTTATAATCATGATAATGAATAGAACAATTCTTCGAATAAATCGTGATGCCACGCTCTTTCTCCAATTGATCACTATCCATAACGCGCTCTTGAACCACTTCATGACTTGAAAAAGCTCCATTTTGTTCAAGTAAAGCATCCACTAAAGTACTTTTTCCAGCATCAACATGGGCAACAACGGCAACATTAATAATCTTATCCATAGAAAACCCTCTTTCACACACCCAAAAATAATAACGCAAAAAGGATCTTTTGGCAAGAAAAAAAGGGCTTTCGCCTTTTTTATTCCTGACCTATTTTTAAATTTTGAAACCATTTTCGAAAAACATTTAAGAAAAAAGTAATTGCAAAAACTAAATACAAGATTTCAATAATCAAACTCCAAATGTTATTCAGTAGAGGAATTGCTAAGAATGCCAACAAATTCGTTCCCAAATCCCGAACCATAATAAATGGAATTTTTAAAACACAAGTCAGTAAAATTAAAAGTAAAACATCAAGCAATATTTTTCGATTCGCTTTTGCCGTATTCTTACTCATTACATCAATCACATGCTGAATAACGCGAAAAAGTTGATTATAGTGAGAAATTAAAAAATTGCGTTCCTCTTTTGCTTTTTGGCGATTCACATGATTTTGAGAATAAACTTCATCAATCAATTTTTCAACATTCCCAAGTTCCTTCAAAGCATCTTCTTCGCTTTTTCCACTTTGAACAAGCTTAGTAATTTTTTCATCCAAATCTAAAATTTGCTTCTGTTGATAACTCTCTTCAAAAATCGAAATTCCATTCTGAAATTTTTGCAAATATTCTGTCCGGTTCATAAATCCTCCTTATTTTTCTACCGAAATATAACGATACATTTCCGTTTTTTCCAAATGAAGTCCTGTAATAATCTTTTGTTGACCATCATACTTTTCAAAAGAACTATATCTGGCTACTTTTATTATAACAGAATTCTCATATTTTACTTGAAATTTTTGTAAAAAGAGGGCAATGTCTTCTCTTCCCGTAACTTCTTCTAACGAATTATCATGAAAATAAGGATCTTCAAGTTTTAAATACGTGGGTAAATACAGAACAGAAACCCCCGGATGAATCCGGAAAATATCGATAACATCAAATTTTCCTTTTTGTTGAATCGGTAATCCAATACTCTTCAGCGTACCATGGTAAACCGAAACCGGTTCTTTCAATAAACTTTTTCCAAAAACATAACCAAAACCATTTAAATGAAAATCATCCATCCGATATAAACTTTTACAAACTTCAACCAAACTTTCCATAAAACGTTCTTCACTTCGCAAAGAAAGCTGTTTGAATTTCTTCATCCGCAGAAAAACATTCTCCGCATCTCCAAGAACTTGCATCGCTTGCGTAATGTCATTTTGATATTGCTCACGCACTTTCGTAAAATCGTAATTCTCACGAGCAATTTCTGTAATAATGGCATCACAAAGCGGTTGCAAAAACGAATGATAAATCGCTAAATACTGCTGTTCTACCAAATCCAGAGAATCATAAATTTCTTTATATAACTCCTTTAATTTCGCACGCGTATACTCTTCTTCACTTGGAATATCTTGAGAATCAAGAGGAATTTTAATTCCCAAATTATCAAATTCATTCAAATAATCACCCAAAGTTGCATAATCCATCTCATCCAAAATCGAATATTTTTCTTCCAATCGCTTCTGTTCGTTTTTGATATAATCTTCCAACTTCACAATTTTATGAATTTCACTTGCATCTTCAATTTGTTTTAAACCATCTTCGACTTTTTCACGTTTTCCAAATAATCCTTTTTTCTTATTAAAAACCTTTTCAAGATAATTTTTCTTCTTACGAATATCCTCTAAGTCAATTGGAATTTTAAACAAAAGATACTTATTTTGCAAATATTCCTGATCACATTCCATCGACAATAAAAATTTCCATAATTGCTCAATAAAATTTTTTAAAGATTCCATATGATCGAGCGTACAAAACCGATCTACTTCCTGGTTATAAAAAGAGATTTCCGTTGTAAAATCATGTTCTTTCAAAGAACGCGAACTAGATTTAGAATCCTGCAAACCTTTTTTTTGATAGCGATGATACAATTGAATGAATTCATTTTCTTGACGCGTATATTCTTGCTGTAACTCCAAAACATTATGAAGCGTATCTTGCTGAACCTTTGCCTTTTCTTCAATAATTTTCACCAAAATGCGCGCCGTCCGACAAAGTCTTCCATAAATTCGTTTTCTCTTTTTTTCTTTCGGCATCTCCTCAGGATCCATAATAAAAGACTTCATCTTCGAAACACTTAATTTCTTATCTCCCATCACAAAACTCGGAGTAACAAACATCTCTTCATAATTATTTAACTGAATATGCACATCAAACTGTTCCGCATATTTTTTATACCACCAATATTGATAAAGAAAATCTTGTGCCTCTTGTTGATTTGAAAACAAAACGACCCGTCGGAGTTTTCCATAAAAACGATCCTGAAAAACAAAAAGATATCCAACATGAATTCCATCATCATATAAATATGGATCTTGATATAGAAAATCATTCTCATATTGTTGAAGTAACAATTGTAACTCCGTTTTTGAAATCATGTCATCAACCCTATTCCTTGTATTTCAAATTATATCATAAACCAAATTTCTTTTCCACTTGATAAATCCAAAAATTCAAGTATAATGAAACTAGAAAGAAGGCTCAAATGAAAGGAAAAATAATCATTAAATCCGAAGAACCGAAAACCTCGATATTCATTCCCATTTTAGAATTCATATTAGGAATCATTTTAATCACCAACTCAAATAAAATTGTGGTCATTGGATTTCAAATCGTAGGAGCAATTGTTCTCATCTTCGGCATTTATAATCTGATTCGCTTTTATCAAATAAAAAAACAATGGAAAGTAGAAAATCAACCATTGCTAGTCACCGGTGCAATTAGTTGTACCATCGGCTTACTCGTCATCTTGTTAGCAACCGTTTTAGAAGTTGGATTGCGATATATCATTGGATTTTTCTTACTATGCAATGGAATCAATAAAGCCATCATCGCTCTATCCGATAAAAACTTACGAACAAGCCCAATCATGGTAGAAGGCCTCGTTCTGTGTTTCGTAGGACTATATACCATCTTATTTCAAAATGCAGCCCTTGTCTTCATTGGAATCATTTTAATCATCGCAAGTATCACAGAAATCATAAATATAATCAAAAAATAAAAAGAAGTTTTCATTTACGAACTTCTTTTTTTGTGTTTTTTGAATGTACTGTTTTGGAAACGGCCTTCTGACGTGGATGTGCCGATTTTTCCATGTGTTCTTTCTTTTTCTCTTCTTCATAGAAATCATTTACTTGCGTATTTTTTCTAGCAAGATAAACAAAATAAACACTTCCACCCAAAACGACAACGAAAATAAATAAAATGATCAACGTATTCGAACGATTCTCCGAAATGGTACCATTTTGAATACCAGTGACAACATCCAAACAAGAATTTTGATAACATTGATCAATAACCGTTTTAAACGAATCATCCATACTAGAAGCATAACCATTGAACTTCTGATTGCCAATTACAATCAACGGAACATTTTGAAACTCCTCTTTAAAATATTTACTCACTCGTTTGGCAAGGGCAACATTTTCCTTTACCTCATCTGTATTACCATACATTTCATAAGCAATCAACCGAAACTTATAACCATATTCGTTATCCCCTTTTAATCCATCAAAAAATTCTAGGGCAGCAGAACAATGTGGACAAGTGGAACTCTTAAAAATATGAACATTCACCATCTCAGCAGCATGAACTTGGACAATTCCCAAAAATAGAAAAGCCAAAAAGGCCATCAAACTTTTCTTCATGAATCCATCTCCTTAAAAAGGATTATATCAGAAGAGAAAAAAAAGAAAAAGAATTATTTACCTTTCTCTTCCATAAAGGGTTCAAATTTTGCCTTTATTTTATCCAACTGCTCTTGTAAAACACAAGAAGGTTCATAAAAACCCTGTTCTTGCATGGTCAAATAAATTTCATGTTGCATCGTTAAAATTTCCTTCAAGCCAATTAAGAAAGTTTCATGAACACCTTCCGTCCAAGATTCAATGGCACCATGAAGACACAAATCCGCCATCACCTTGGTATCCCAAAGAATTCCTTCCATTAACATTTTATCTTCCATACTTTCATTCCTTTCTATAATAATTCATAAAATTTGGTAACCAAAACTTGATTCTTTTTTTCAAGTTTTGTAAGAAATTTGACCAAATTTTCATCATCCATACATTCTTTCGTTTCACTCAAATGTTTTAAAAAATATTCTTGGTGACCTAAAAAATCTTCAAGATATAAAAGTTCTTTTTGAGACATAGATCTCCACCTCCATTTTTAGTATGAGAAAAGAAAAGAAATTTAAAATAGAATTTTTTTCCAAAAAAAAAATACTTTTAAAACAAACTAATTTGTTCGTTCATAAGTACTTCTTTTTTATAAGCTGAAATAATCTCTTCCATATCGGTTAAAATTCCATATTGATGACTTAAATTCAAAAAAATTTCCATAAGATGACGATATTGTAAAGAATTACAAACATTTTTATTTCCATAAACCGCTTCATAATCTTGACTAAGTCCAGGATATAACTCTTCAATTTTTCGATAGTAATAAGCGCGTTGATTGGTTTTTAAATTCATTCCCATTTTAGTATAAATAAATTTCGCATCCGCTTTTTTGCTACACTCAATCATCTGGCGAATATTCTCTTCATTATCTGTTAAAAACGGCAAGACCGGTGTCATTAACACACCAGCAAAAATTCCCGCTTTTCGAAGTTTTTTTAAGACTTCAAAACGTTTCGTACTACTCAAAACATATGGTTCTAATTTCTTAGCGAGTTCATCATCGTAAGTGGTAATCGAAATTTTCACAATCACACTGTTGGTTTTCGCAATCTCGGTCAATAAATCCAAATCACGTAAAATCAAATCACTTTTGGTATCAATAGAAACGCCAAACCCGTATTTCAAAATCAACTTTAACGCATTGCGAGTAATTTCAAGTTTTTCTTCATAAGGATTATAAGGATCCGATAACTTTCCAAAACTAACAACACCCCGATATCCCTTACTAGCAAGTTCACTTTCTAAAATTTCCAAAGCATCTACTTTTGTTTTCACTTCATCAAAATTAGAAATATGATAACAATCACTTCGACTATCACAATAAATACAGCCAAAAGAACAGCCCTTATAAAGATTCATATGATAATCGATTCCGAACCACTTATCTCCGCCATCCGCTTTCGTCATAATTGTTCTTGTTTTCACATATTCCATGAAACCACCCTACTTACAAATCATTATAGCAAACTTTCTGCAAACTTTCAAAACCAGAAAAATCTTTTCGTTTCACCAATTTACTGCTATAATAAAAAATAGAAAGTAGTGAAGAAAATGAACGAACCAAAAATGGAAAATAAAAATGCAGGACTAAAATATGCACTATTTATTGCAATACCTGTGATTCTAATACTTACCGCACTTGGTGTATATTACTATCTAACCAACCCCGAAAAAGTACTCAAAAACACCATCGATAACTCCATCAAATGGGCCGAAAATGTAATCAAAAGTACTCAAAAACAAACGACTTATAATTTAGAAAATGATCCAGCCATCATCAAAGGAACGCTTTCCTTTAAAACCGATTATGATTTAAATGGATTGGAAGAACTACAAAACTACACATACGACTACGAAACAGGATGGAATCTAAGTGAAAAAGATTTCTACACGACCCTTCGCATGAAAGATACCCAAGAAATCATCAGCTTATCTTCGTATATTCTCCATTCAAAAGTATACTTAAAATTAAACGATATCTATAGTCACCTCATTGCACTTCCATCAGAAAATGTAGAATTGCCAAGCATCACAACACAAGATTCTGAATTCACTTGGAATATCACACAAGAAGACATTCTATACCTCATCGAAAATAGCAAAAAATATCTCATTGAAAGCATTGATAAAAAATACCTATCGAGAGAAAAAACAAACATCAATATGGAAAATGAAGAAATAAAAACAACCAAAATAACCTACAACCTCAACCAAGAAAACGAAAAAAGAACACTCGAATTTATCAAATCCAAAATCATCAATGACAATCGATATGTAGATATCCTTGCGAGATTAACTAACCAAACCATCGAAGACATCAAAAAACAATTCGAAGATAAAGAAATCGATGTAACCAACATCAAAGAAGGAAATCTCATCATCTATACAGAAGGATTAAAGCAAAAAGTCATCCGAATGGACTATGAAAGTGAAAACATTACTTCCATATCCTATACCAATTATAAAGACGAAAAAAGAATCAACTTCCAAAATGATGTTTCTCTCAAAATCAAGGAGTTTACAGATGACGTAATCGATATCGATTACCAAATCAGCGAAGTAACTGGAAATGTTCGCATTCAAAAACTAGAAACCGAAAATGAAAAGAGTATTTTCAATAATAAAATTCATGTTGATTTTACCATCGATAACCAAACCACCGAAATCGATATGACCATCGAAATGACCAAAGAAGATTTCAATAAACCTGACGAAAAAGACGCCGTCAATATCAATGAAATTACCGGAGAAGAACTAATTGAAATCTTAACAAACTTAGAAGAAAAACTAGAAAAAACCCCGCTATGGAATATCTTCGAAAATCAACTTTTATAAACTGCCTCGAGCAGTTTTTTTCTTACAAAAAAAGAACACTATTGACTAGTATCCTTTGAATCAT
>CANQAU010000016.1 GCA_947588935.1 uncultured Bacilli bacterium | reverse complement strand
ATCTACTTGAGAAGTTATTTCAACAGGCTGTTCTTGAAAATAACCCTTTTTTGAAAAACATTCGCTAAATTTTGATTCTACAAAATCCAAATAATCACTATTATTTCCTTTTGTTGTTTGCATTCAAATTCCCCCGTTTAATTGATACGTAGTATATCATAGAAATAAAAAATTGACAATTAAACTATCCAACTTTTGGGGTTCAGTTCAAACATGCCAATTTATTTATATACTTACACGATATATATCTATCATTTATCATTATATAGTCATAATTTTCGTCGTGCTAGCAATTAATTTTTCCTTATAAGCATTTTGTTCATACAAAATTCGACCACTATGCAAATCCATTGCTATCATACTCTC
Organism: uncultured Bacilli bacterium; assembly: GCA_947588935.1. Classification (GTDB taxonomy): domain Bacteria; phylum Bacillota_I; class Bacilli_A; order RF39; family UBA660; genus MGBC162267. The sequence continues at coordinate 21,029 of CANQAU010000016.1, read as the reverse complement.
AGCACTATATGCAAAAGAAAGCATTGGAAAAAGAAAAAAGAAAAAAATCCCAACGAAAAGCCATTTCATACTTCTCACCTACCAAACTGTATGAAAAAAAGGACTGATTCAGTCCAATTTTTTAAACTTGATGATAAGATAAACGAATTAAATAAGATAAATAGGATAATTGTTCATAACTAGAAGTCTGTAAAGCGAAAACCATATCTTGATACATCTTTTCCATATTTTCTTCTTCTTTCAAAAACCATTCATAATAAAAATAAGCAAGTTTATCACAACGTTTCTCATCTAATAAAGTATTCAACTCCACCAAAATAAAGTTCTGTAATTTTTGAGCATAGCGTAATTTTCGATGAAGAATTCGTTTTTTCAATATGGTATAAGGAATAACCGTTTTACGAATGGTATACATATATTCATTGACACTTAATTCTTCTTTAATCAATAAAGGACTCACCGACTTGACAACTCCATGCTCATCAAATAACACACCATAAGCATTCTTTCCATCACTAATAAGACAAGCAACTGTAAACTTTTCACGAGATTTACATTCTGTTTTCCCAACAATCAATTGATAAAATTCAGGTGCAATTTTTAACTCATAATTTAAAAAATCACAAATTGTTTCAAGAGAAACATGAAATAAAGGAATTTTTTTCACCCGAATCAGTCCATCATCATTCTCCCACTCATAAAATTTCCAAATCTGTTCCAAATCAAAATTTAGTGTGACATCGTAATAATAATCCATGTAACCATGATCCTTTCCAAGCGAAGAACATCATCAAAATACCAATCCATAATAAATGGCATTCCCACCTTCTACTAATAAAATGAACCATCCCCCAAAAACTATACCCCATAGACAACAAATTTAAATACAAAACACAAAAACTAACCCCTAAAGAACATATCATCAATCCAACCATAAACCACACAAATCGCAAAATCATATCTGCCCCTTTTAAATTTTATTTCTTAAAACAAAAAATTATTATATAATGAATTAGGTGATAATAATGAATTTAATAGAATACATCTTATTTGGAATTATCCAAGGAATTACAGAACCTCTTCCCATCTCATCCAGTGGTCATCTCGTTTTGTTAAAAAATCTTTTCAATACCACATTATTAAATGACTTAAATTTTGAAATTGTAGTAAACTTTGGATCATTCTTAGCCATTCTTCTCATTTTCTGGAAAGATATTATCAAACTTATAAAATCTTTCTTTACATATTTATTTCAAAAAGAAAAAAGAAAAGAATGCGCAAATGACTTTAAATATTGTTGGATGATTGTCATTGCATCCATTCCCGTCGGAATTGGTGGAATCCTTCTCAAAGATAAAATTGAAGAAATCCTATCTGGCCCTCAAGTATTAGGAATTGCTTTTCTCATTACGGCAACAGCCCTTTTCTTTGTAAGAAATGCCAACGGAAAAAAAGAAGACAAAGATATTACTTATAAGGATGCCATCATCATTGGACTTCTTCAACTAATTGCTTTATTTCCAGGAATCAGCCGAAGCGGTGCTGTCCTTGTAGGATGTTTACTTTGTGGTTTATCAAGAAACACTTCTTTAAAATATACATTCATGCTTTATTTTCCAGTTTCCATTGCATCTATGGGATTAGGCATCTTAGATATGTTCGAAGCTGGAAATCTTTCCAATCTATTGCTTCCATATACATGTGGTCTACTTTCTTCGGCCATCGTAACATACTTCTCTTATCAATGGTTAAGTAATTGGGTAAAAAAAGGAAAACTATGGAAGTTTTCAATTTACTGCTTTATTCTAGGAATATTTGTTTTATTCTTCTTTCGATAAAATAACAGAAATGTTATTTTTTTTAAATTAATTTGATAATAACCGATGCCTTGATCTCATTTAGAATAGCAGTTTTAATGTGATTCAAAGCAAAAGAAAACTTCATCGGAAGATGAAGTCATTCTACATTTTCAAACTGGCTTCCAAAAATTCCAAATAAACAAGGAATTTAATTTTTTATTCAATCTGTTGCGGATCATCTTTTGCAATTTCAGCATTGCTAATCGAATCAAATCGTTTGGAAATTTTATCGGTCGTAATCGATAACTCCCGCACATCTTTATGAACCGTTTCAATATGAGTTGATAATGCACTCCATCGAGCGCGATACCGTTCAAACTCAACGCCTAATTTCGTCAATTCTTCTTGGATTACTTTAGCGTATTTATCTCGTTCCATATTTTTAATAATCATATAAATGGTCGTAAGAGTACTCATTAACGTCGTTGGAGATGTAATCCAAATGCGTTTTTGATAAGCATAGCGAAGAAGATCCGAATGATACGCATTAATCTCAGCAAATATAGCCTCTGCTGGTAAAAACAAAATGGCCTCTTCAGCGGTTTCACCGGGAATAATATATTTATCATGAATGGCATCAATATGTTTTTTGACATCGATCTTAAATTGTTTTTCTGACAAATCGCGAATTTCTTTCGATAACTCTCGATTCGTCATTCTTTCATAATTTTCTAAAGGAAACTTCGAATCAATACAAACCGTTCCCAATGGTTGTGGTGCATACAAAACTGCATCGGCAATAAATCCATTGCTCATTTTCTGTTGTACCCGGTAAATGGAAGAATTATTCTCACCAAATACACTACTTAAAATATAATTTAAATTAACTTCTCCAAAAATACCACGTGTTTTCTTATCGGTTAAAACACTTTGCAAAGAAACAATTTCGCTAGACAATCCATCAATCTTTTTCTGGGCTTCATCAATTTTCGAAAGGCGTTCCAAAACATTTTGAAAGGTCTTATTGGATTTTTCAAAATTTTCATCCAATCGCTGATTCACCCGATCGTTGATTTCTAATAACTTTCTTTCAACACTTTGATTTAATATTTCAAAATCTTGACGTAAATGATTAGAAAAATCCACTTTAAAATCACCAATTTCTTTAGTTACATTTGTTTCAAATCTTCCTAATCTTTCAGTGACATCATTATTTCCATTATTATTTTTAAATACCAAAAAAAGAAGTAAAACAATCACAACCGCTAAAAGTGTAATAATCACATATTCCATACGATACCTTCATTTCTAATTTCTATTATAAAGCATACATTTGTTTAACGTCAATCTATAAATAAACTTGTGTGACATCATATCCATAATATTCTAAAATTGCCACCGCCCGCTTACTATGAATCCCCTTTGTACATAAAATAAAATAAGGTCGATCTTTTCGTAAATATTCCCGATAATGAAGCATTAATTCATCATAAGAAATATGAATACATCCCTCTTTTTTTCTTTTTTCAAAAACATCGAGATCCCCAAGATCAAATAAAGTTCCCATCGATGCATGATAATCTTGATAAGCAATTCGTTTCATAATCATTTCACCATTATAATATATGAAAAAAAGAAAAATCCAAAAAGGACATTTTCCTACCAACAAAAAAGATGAAACTCATCTTTTTTCAATCACAAGTTCCACCTTGATCTTTAACCAAATCACGAATGCGGCTTAACACCTCTTCATAATCATCTTGTGCCTGATAATGAAAACGCTCTTGCATTGCTTCATCATTTGTTTGCAAGCCAAGAATTTCTTTCGTTTTATAATCCAAATTCAACCGATAATAATAATTCTGTTGATTCATATGACAAGATATTTCGACGGCTTCACTCGTAGGGTGCACTCGAAAATACATACAGAAAAGGACAATGACAAAAAGGATAACCCCGAGAAAAAGAATCAAATGAATCAGCGAAATTCCAAAAGATAATGTTGAAAATTTTTGAACATGATTGACTTTAGAAATCAAAGCATCCGTTGTATTATATTCAAGAAGTTCATCTAAACTAATAGAAAATGTTTGTGCCAAAGCACGTGCTTGTAAGATATCAGGGCACGATTCTCCCATTTCCCAATTGGCAATCGTTTGGCGAGTGACACCAACAATTTCTCCTAACTGCTCTTGTGACAATTGATTTTTCTTACGATACTGTTGAATTTTAGGACCAAGTTTCATTTTTTTACTCCTTTCTGTTTCAAAATTAACAAAAATCATCGAAGAAATCTAGCGAATTTTTTTAACATTTTCGGTAAATTTCTTTAACTTTGAAAAAAAGATATGTTTTCACATATCTTTTTCACATATCTTTAATCATCTCCAAAAAAATCATCAAAAAATTCATCATCGGTAATCACATTATCACTCATAATAATGCTATCCGCATCCACATTGATTTTTGGCTTTTCCTCTACCATTTTCTCCTCTTTTTTCTCTTCTAATTTTGGTAATTCAGGTTCTTTATGAGAAACCGGAATATTTTTTGCATCATTCATAAAAGCAAAAGGATTTTTTGGCACTTCTGGTTCAGCGACAGGTTTTGGCATTTCAAGAGGGGCTTGTTGACTCTTTTGTTTTGCTTCTTCTTCATCCAATTCTTTTAGTTTTTTATCAATATCCGCAATCATGCGATCAATATCTTCATCAGACAAATTCGAAGGATTGAGCCCATTAGACATGAAAGCATTTGGATTCGCATTCCCCGGATTCGGTGCAAAAGGATTCGCAAAAGGCCCCACATTAGAATTCATAAAAGGATTGGCAAATGGATTTGTTCCTGGCATACCTGGCATAAAAGGATTAAAGGAAGCATTCCCTTGCGCATTTGGTTGTCCTTCAATTTCTTTCATCATATTTTTTCTTTTTTCTTCCGAAACAAATTTCTTCAAATCAAACAAAGAAATTTCTTTGACATCCCGAATCGGAAGTTCAGCCATACTCCGTTTAATTCCCCAATCCATTTTAAAATCAGGTTCCAATTTGGTTTTAAAAGGATTCATTCGTAAACGTTTAATAATAACTTCAAATAAACGCATTTTTTGTAAATCGGTAACTGTAACGAGTGGCGTACTTGCCGTTTTATCTTTATCTTTGCTTTTGACCTCTCCACACATTTTACTAATTTCTTCGAGTGCTGCCATTTCGGTACTAATTAAATAAACTAAGTTTCCACAGTTTCCTTTAATAACCTCTGCCACTTCTTTTCCATAAACATCATTAAGTTGCGAGAAATTTTGAATGATAAAAGTAAAACGAATATCACGACTTCTGGCAGCAGACACCATCGAATCGACATCTTTAAGTGGTGGCATATTGGCAAACTCATCCAAAATGAAATTGGTTCGGAATGGTAATTTTCCACCATTTTCCTTTGCAACATCAATTAAAGTTTCATAACATTGTTTAATAAAAATCGTTAATAAACTATGATACGTAGTCTTCTCATCATGAATAATCATAAAAATAGCAGTTTTTTCGGTTCCGATACTTCGCATATCAAAATCACTATAAGAAAGCATTTCACTTAATTTTTCACGGGATGAAAATAAACGAATCTTCTGACGGAAGGTAGAAGTAATACCACCCTTTGTATCCGTTGGGGCATTAATCGTGTTCGAAGCAAAAATATAAGGACTAGAAGACTCACCTTTTAAATTAAAATATTCTTTAATATACGTACTGGTTGCAAAACGTTCCTCTCCAACGGTACTCATATAATTAATCGAATTTAAATTGACTTCTTCTTCTTTGGCATCAATAAAAAGACCTAAAGCTAAACCTGAAAAATAATCCGCTGCACTCTTCTCCCAAAAAGGATCTTTACTTTTCGCGTCACTCAAAATATTGAGTGCCACATCATCCAATAATTCCGTTGCTTTATCAACATCGCCCTTTTTATAGTAACGATAAGGAAGTGTTAGAGGGTTCCATGCATTTCCATTTTGAGGATCCCGAAAGTTTAATACAATAATATTATAACCCTGCTCTTTTAAATAACTACCACAATATTTATAAAGCTCTCCTTTAGGGTCCGTAATAATCATACTTTCGCCACGTTTCGCAAGCAAATTAACCATTGGTTTAACAATAGTTTCAGTTTTACCAGATCCAGTAGAACCAATGACAAGATTATGATATTCTCCATTATCAACCCAAATATCCGTTCCATTATTAATCAGAGGAATTCCGGCAGCATCAACATGAGCATCACTGGCTTTGACATGAACAATTCCCTTATCTTCTTTAATTTCTTTGTCCTTGGCCCATCTCGAATATCCTTTTTCTTCTTTTTCGCCAAAATTCAAAAAGTTCTTAGCACTTTTATCCTTATCAAAAATATAAGAAGAAACACTCGTAAAAATAATAATCAAAGCAACAAAAAACATAAAGAGTGTCAAAATCAATTTATCTCCAACAAAAGCTGGAAAAGGATTAAGACCATATATGGAACCATCTTCGGCAAAAGATGAAAAATTTAAAACGGCTATTGCACATAAATAAAGCAAAAAGATACAAAACGCTACAAAAATAGCAAAGTCTTTGGGTGCAACTCGAAACTTCATAGCAAATTCCTCCATAATCTTGTTTTATTATACTACATCCAAAATGAAAAAAGAATACCAAATTTCATCGGCATTCTTTTCGAAAATTAGTGATGTTGCTTTTGATAATTATAAACCAACACACCAAGAATAAAAAGCGTGAAAATTCCTAAGATGATGAGCACAACCGTAGTTTGAGAAATATCTGGTTTAGAGGGTTGAGGATTTTCTTCTTCCAAAACTTCTTCATATTTTTCCCGAAAAGTCAAAAGAAGTCGAACCGTCTCTTGATTTTCTGGTGTAATTTTCCAAGTATACACATTTTTCAAAACCGAAGAAGCATTATGATTCGTCACTTCCTCCATGACCGTTACATGAATAATGGCTTCCGTAAAACCAGAAAATTTCTGATATTGAAAAGATCCCGAATCCAAAGTAATGGTATGATCTTGCGTATTATGAATGACCGAAAACTTTGGAAAAGCACTTCGAACACCACTAGCATCATCAAACCGTGCTCTTGGATAATCAAATTGAAATTGAACATGATACGCACCATCATAAGAACTTTTCACATCATAATAAGATACACCTTCAATTTTACTAGGTGCCTCACTATTATAAGGCTCATTAATATAAGCATTTTCAGGCCATTCTGATTCATAAACGCTTTGAATTTCTGATAAATCTTGACTACTCACAATGGCCTTTTCATGATAAAAATCATCATCAATAACCAAAGAATACTCACAACTACAGCCACTCAAAGTGAAAATCATAAATCCCAATAAAATCATTTTTTTCATGGCATCACCCTAACTTAAAACCCCTTGATCAAATCTTGTCAAATATTCACTTTCAGAATAATGATAAGAAGCATTTTCATAAAATGGTGTTAAATCGACAATCCGATAACCATCCGTTGCAAAATTCATCTGATTATAACTAATTCCCTTAAATTCTGGCTTGTAAGGAGGCACATTTGTTTGTGATTCCGCCGTAATATAATAGCCATCTTCGACAGAAACAACCAACTGAATATGACTATCAGAAAAGAGCACATCCCCAACTTGTCCAACATAGCTGCCATTCATCGCATGAATCACGCCTTTGTCTCCATAACCTTGCGACGTAAAATCATAAATATTTTTCATACCACCATTTCGCATCGCCCAGTTTACCAAAGAAGAACAATCGGGTCCATAATGAGTATATTTTCCAGCACCCGTAATCGGCGTTCCCCAATCTGGATCCACTCCATAAAAAGTCGTAATCGGTTTATTGACATTTCGCCCATCATAAGTAGTAGCAGCATAACCATGGTTTCCTCCATAGCGATAAGGAATACGGACATCATAAGTAGCCAAATAATTAATTAACGTATTTACAGCCGTAACCACTCCAGCTCTTGTTCCCACTCCAGCATCCACTACATTATCACGAATCGTTGTATTCAACTCCGAAATCGATGCATCATGTTCCGTTAAGAAAGTCGATAATGGTTCTTTTAACTGTTGAGTTGGAATATTTAAATTTGCTTCAACCGATACATCTCCGGCAGCACAAGTTTCTTTTCCAAGTTTAAAGATATCCTGACGATGTCTTACATAAACGCTTTCCAATTGCCACTGAATATAAGCATCTTTTTCTTCCTGTGTAGTCTCAACACAAGAAGAAGAATGTCCCACAACTTTTCCACTGCTATCATAATAAGCTTCACAATAATAGCCATTACTACAACGTGCATAATCATCACCATAGATGATTTGCATGTAATAACATCCACCAAGACCCATCTCTTTCGCATCATCAAAATTATAAAGAATATCTCCTAAATAAGAATACGTCTTCGCAACATTTTCCAAAGAGCCTTTATTAACAAAATAATCATAAATCGTTTCGACACCCGTCATGAAATCTGGAAACTCAGTCCCATGTGCACAAGTATTACAATGTCCATATCCATAATAATTATAATGATTCGTATCATAACTATTATTGGTAAATCCCTGTTCCTTACGAGCCCAAATATAAATTAATTCCGGATTGATATTTTTTTCCTCACCCATATCATAAATATCACCCGCATAATCAATAAAATATTGTGCCCAAGAAGCATAAGTTCCATTAGATAAACCACTCGATAAAAAATCAGTAACTAAAGAAATAAATTCATTTCGTGATAAAGGCGTACTATTAAAAGGAACAACGCCCCCCGTACAATCTTTCTTTTTCTTTCTTCCAAGTAAAGAACTATCATTACTAGCAAGTTCCCAATCCCGATTTGGATAAAATTCACGTAACGTCGATTCATAACTTAATCCATCAAACGTAGTGAGATAATAAGCACCATAAATACTTACACCAACACCACTTCCACCATCCACATAAATCAGATCAGGCTCTTCATCACTTGGATAATTCCACTCTTCTTCGTAACATGCCTCTATATCTTCCGCATCTGCTGGACTGTTACATGGGCAATGAGAAAAATGCCAAGGTACATGCTCCTCTACCCAAGAAGAAGGAAATTCAAAAGCAGCTTGCGGTAAAATATAAGCAGAATCTTCGTCCACTGTTACATCTGAAGAATTTCCAGTATAAACAATTTCACGATAACAAAAACCATCTAAAGAAGTAGCATAATATTGCTTCGTCTCTTTACTTACCATTACCAAATCTTTTACTTCTTTAATATCGGTTTTAATTTGTTCATAAAGATCAGATTGAGCATCTAAAATTTCAAACTCATAAAGATCATCAACTTCTGGAATATAAGTTCGACTACAATTGCCACTCGATTGCACTTCCGTATTAATCACAATGGCCAAAGTACGATATAAATCTCGATCCGGAGAACGCATATCTTTCGTAGCAGAATAAATATGACTAATAATATATTGTTCCATTGATAAAGTTTGTGTCCTATCTTCTCCAAAACGGACCTGCATGTTACTACACTTTGGTGCAATATAATCATATCTTCCAGAAATGCCACCATATCCACTGATAAAGAAAATTAAAACCAGAAAAAAAATCAATACACCAGCACCTAATACCACTTGTGGATGCTTCGATACAACCCCTTTTAAAGTCGTCCAAATATACTTTCCAGCATCTGCACCAGCACCTTCTGGAACCGGCTCACTCTGTTCTCTTAACGAATCCTCTTCAGAGGGTAAATTCGGAAAATCATCCGCTGGTTCATTTTCCAAATCATCTTCAAAAGAAGGATCCTCTTCATCCAAAATGTCTTCTCTTTCTTCGGGAAGCGAATCATTTTCTTCTTCTAAAAATTCATCATCACGATCGTCCATACCCTCACCACCAAACTAAACTATGTTCATTATATCAAATAAAAAATACTTAGGAAACAAATTTAAGACAAAAAAAGAAAGAGACAAATCTCTTTTCATAAACCTCCACCAGATCCAAACGAATCCAACTCTTCTTGGGTAACAATAATATTAATCCGCATTCTACGATTACCACAAACAAACAAAGCTTCCCCTTGATTATAATACTTGATACTATCTTTTTCAGAATCATTCAAATCAATTAACTTTGATAAATCATCAATGGCTTGTTTTCGAAGTCCCATAATTAAATAATAAGACGCATTATCAAAAATAGCTTTACCGTGTGTAATCACATTTGGAGCAGCAAAATCTGTTGGCTGTTGTGTAATAATAATCGTTCCTGTATTATACTTACGACTCCGACGTTGAATTTGTGCTAAGAACTCAGCTCCTAACTCATTTCGAGTTGAAAGTAAAACATGAGCTTCATCCACGTATAAAACCGTATTAATAGATGGATCCAAACACAAGCCCCAAGCATATTTCAAAATATTAAAGAATAAAGCATTTTTAATATTTTCATCGGAATTCATAAGTTCACGAATATTAAATACAATAAAATCACTATCAATATGTAACGTAGTATGTCCGGTAAAATAATAACGAAGTTCTTTAACAAGTGGACGAATTTTAAGTTCCAAACGCTCCATCACATCTCGTTCATGCGTTTTTTCGGTCATAGATAAAAGTCGACCTTTAATCGTTGCATAAACATCATCAAACGTTGGATAATCTTCACTCGTAAACTGGGTATAATCACTATCAAAATCGATTTTATAACGTTTATAAGTATCTTGAACAACTTCCGTAAACATCGTTAAAACATCTTCTTCAATACTAGGAGAATAATATTTCATAAATGCCTTTAATTGTTGCAAAGTTCTAGTAAGAACCGTATACCCAAGACCTTCATTAATCTCCGATTCATCCGCATCAATCACAATCTCAAGCGGATTAATCATCCCAAATTCTCCACCTTTACCAAGGTCAAGAAAATCTCCACCCATATTGCGAGCCATATCTTCCATTTCGCCTTCAGGATCAATACAAACAATTTTATATTCATTACGAATATGACTGCGAACTAATAACTTGGCTGCAGTAGATTTACCACTACCAGATGTACCAAGTAAAATAATATTCGCATTATTTCGATTACTTTCTTTTTTAATTTGATACAAAAATTGATTAAATAAAATAACACCACCAGAAAAATCGACACCAAATAAAGTACTATTTCCTGGATCTTTAATACTATCAAAAATAAATGGATACATCGCCGCAATCGTCACACTTGGAATCGGTGTACCAATTCGATCTTCCACATCTTGTTTTGGGAATATCGGAACCATGGACTTAATGACTTTCTCCTGTTCAAACATCAAAGAAACACCACGCATACCAAGTGCATCCAAATAATTTCGAACTTGCATCTTTCGTAAATCAAGTTCCTCTTTCGTATCGGCAGAAATTAAAATATGTAATTGAAAATCAAAGATTCTCGCTTGTGTAGCAACCAGCATCGAAACAAATTGTTCCAAAGACTCATAATCCTGGCGAATTCGTTCTTGAATGGTTTTATCATGTTCACTTTGATAACGAGTCTTCAAATCAGCAACTTCTTTATTAATCATTCGTTGTAAAGTCGAAAGTTCAATTGGAATATGTTTCGCAACTAACTTTACACCATTAATATTGGTTAAATTGGATAAATAACCACTTTGAATAAATTTTGGATAACTAACAATGGAAAAGATCGTACAATACTTTCCACTCATCATAAACTCGGTTGGTTTAAATTCAATTCCTTTCGGAGCTAATTGTGATTTAATATTCATTCTGGACTCACCATCCCACTAAAAGTCGTTGCATTTCCCCCATTAAAGAAATTATCAATAATTACCCGCAAATCATTATTCGAAGTCTGTGAAGAATTAAGTCCACAATTTGCTAAATTACTAATTAAAGAATGAATTCTTTTTTGAACAATTTCCATTTTTTTCTCTTTAAATAATATGTAATATTCCGTATCCACTACATTGTATTGGGCACTCATAAACATATTTGCTTTATTAATATCTTCTTGAATTAATTTTCGAGAAATATTTGTCTGAGCCTTATTAAAAAGTACCTGTAGTTGTGACAAATATACATTAATATCAACGGGTCGATCTGCTACAATAAGCCAAAATTCATAATCGATGGAATTGTAAAAATTTCGTAAATTATACAAAATGTTATCTCGAGAACCCTGATCCAAAATAAAGATATTGCGAGGTTGGATTTTAATTCCCGTCACCAATTCTCCATTATCCAACTGAATCATTCCATTCATGATTTGCTTAATTGGAATCCAATCTTCCGTCCATTTAGAAGCAACTTCCTCTTTTTTATTCTTTGCCATTTCGAATACACCAGCCTTTCCAATAATACCTCTTTCTATTCATAAAAAACAAAAATATATTTGTAATCAATTGCATCACATTATGATAATTCGGAACAGGAATAACCAAAAACGCTGAAATCATTGCAGGTAATAACACAAGTAATGCGGTTTGAAAATTCATCGATTGAAATAAAAACAACAAAATCAATGTAATCGTACATCCCACTCCAAAAACAAATAAATCAATCGGAGTAAAGAAACCAAAAATCAATTGTGATTTCTTAGTATTTGCCGGTATCAAATAATTCCCATTCATTCTATCACCTTTTCATTCTATTTTTTATCTTTTGCTTCCGCTTCACGCTTACGTTCTTCATTAATTTTACGTGAATTCTCAGTTTCTAATAATGACATTTCAGATTTAATCTGCTTATATGCTGGATGATCCAAATTTAAATCTTTATTGCGATCCAAAATATCACGAGCTACATCAATTTCATTTCCATTAGCATCCGTAAATCCTTTAAGTGCGGTAATAAATGGAGCATTGATATTTTCACGTAACGTTTCCTTGTATTTATCAGCAGCGATACGAACATTTGCTAAGTCTGCTCGAACATCATGACCTTCATCTTTCCAATTTTCATCACCTTTAGAAGCCCGATTTGCCAAAGCTTCAGTCATATATTGTAACTCAATTTCATATTGATTCTTAGCATCAGCGTAAGCTGGCGTTCCATTAGCTGCTTCTACATCATCTTGTAATTTCCGTAAATGTGCAACAGTATGAGATCCATCATCATACGAAAAGCTTGTCTTACCACGTTTTTTAATATCACCAAGCAAAGTATCTCTAGCTGTATCTTCCACAGCTTTTCGTTCACCCCGAACTTTTTCAATCAACTTATTAGAGTCTAACAATTGTTTTAAACTATCCACACCAGCCCATTGGCCAAGTTTACGAACAGTTCCACGAATTTGAGCACCACCGACTCCACCTGGTTCTTTCCCGTGTTCAAGACGATAAGATTCTCTATAATTCCGTGCTTTTTCAACCGCCTCAACACTAGCAGAAGTACTCTTCGTCACATCTGCTAAATTCTTGGCGCCTCTTGCACCGTATCCACCACGAACTGCTCCAGAAATTCCACCGGTAATCGTTGAACCAATACCTCGTCCAACTGCTCCAGTGACATTCCGAAATTTTTGGAATCCATGAGTATTTTGATCATGAAAAGCAGTAGTAACATTCCCCCAACCATGAACAGCATTACGTGCTAAACTCTTCGAACCAGCTCCAACCAATGCTGCACCTGCAAGTGCTCCGCCAGCTGCCAATTTTGGTAAAATTCCGAGTTTCATATTTCCAGAATCAATGCCCGTAATATCTGCGATAAGTTTTGGAGCTTCTTTTACGAAAGCAATAATACCCATAATCAAAACCACATTGACCCATAATCCATATTTAGAATTCAAATTGTTTGGCAAGTTACTCAAAAAATAAATAGCAATATACATGAGAAAGATCCGAATAAATACTTCCAAATAAGTAGCAATCGTTTTCTTTACCCATTTATCAAAAGAAGAAGATTTTCCAGGCATAGCACGCATTAAAATAGGAATCGGCGCAATAAGTTGTAAGAATGCTAAACGAACGGTACGAATACCTAAATCCAAACAGAAAGAAATCAATAAATAAATTAAGAATAAAGCACACAATGAAGAAATAAAAGGCATATAAGTAACACTAATATTTTCTCCGGATTGACAATTACTTCCAGACGTTCCTACACATTTTGCACCATCCTCAAGTACTCCTGCCAAAGAAATAATTTGTGTAAATCCACCATTTTCATCCGCTAAAATAGATAAACGTACTTCATCCCAAGTATAATGTTTCACATCAACGACACGATTTGCCGCCCAGTTACCTGCAGCACCTGCTCCAGCACATAAAGCTACTAAAGTACCAACCGAAGGAACGGTTGCAACACCACCAGTAAAAAAAGTAACAACCGGAATGGCCGCAGCACCTAAACCACAACCAACAACCGATACAGGATTGATAAGTCCATGATCTGCTAAATAAGAACTCGCATCATATTCAAAATTATAATTCTCTGGATTAAAGAAAGCATTGAATGAAGTAAGTGCCATCGTACTACCATAATTATCGATTTTACTCTTGGCAATATCAGCAGCCGAATAAGTAACAATAGAACCATCCGATAGCTCGACATCCATATCCTCACTACCAAACAAAAGTGTTCCAATTAAATTTTGATCTAAAATAAAATTTTGTAACTTTCTTGAATAATCAAAGACCGTTGGCAAAAGACCAATAATAATTAACGAAACCACTAAATTCTTAGCAAGCTTTGAAAAACTTTTATCCCCTTTTGAAAAACTATCCGGATCAATCACCGCTTTTAATAAACTATATGCCAGAACAAAAAGCATGACAATTCCTAACACTACATAAATTCGTTGTGCTAAATTTTCATAAACGGCACTTTCAAAAAGCTCAGACTGAGCAAGTTGCATAAATAAGCCATACAACCACTCTACTGCCTGATATAGTGCTGAATCCAAAAGCAAAAATAACTGAGCTAATTTATTATCAAGCCATAACCAAGAAATAAGCATAATATCACCTACCTAACTAATTCCACAAGTATCTAGTCCATATAAACCGAACATTTCAAATAACAAATTCAAAATAAATGGAAGTAAGAAAATCGCAATTCCAGCAATCAATCGTTTGACAAATCTAGAATTTGCTTTTTTAATTTCATCGGCATTTTGATTTGCAATGGCTTTCACATAATCAATCGTAGAAAGAACAATGACCAAAAGAGGAGCAGCAAACTTCAACAAGGTAAAAACATCTTGTAAGAAGATTTTAAAATCTCCTTTAATCACTCCTTCACAACCATCCGTAGCAGCAGATGGTGGAGTTAATGGATCCCCTGTCTCCCAGTTTAAATCGACATCCGGTGCAGCTCCTCCACCAGAAGAAGAACCATTTCCACTTTCTTGATCCGATGGATTTTCATTATCTACATGACTTGGTGTTGTATGATTGGAAGAAGAAACTTCTCCCCCTTGATAAGCGACAATTCCATTGAAAAGACCTTCTGCGAGTTTATCAAGAGCAGCATCAGAATGATCACTGACTTTATCTCCGAGTTCAATATCCACACTGGGTATGGTAGAAAAAGAAGTTTGCGTTAAATCCATTTCCATAGAACCGCTGCTAAAGATTTTCACACCCACACTTTGAAGGCCAGCAATAAGAGCATCTCCAAGTGCTTGATGAGATTGCCAATGACTTTTCACTGGTTCCATATTTCGATAACTAGAAACATTCGGAACAGCCATATAAAAGGCACCTTTATCGGATGTGGAAGAATCAAAATGAATTGCAATATGAATATCTGCATAATTATTGGCCATTAAAGTTCTAGCAACATTATCAAGTTGTACATCGCTTCCATCCCGAATCATTAAAACATCATAACCTTGTTCCAATAACTTCGTTTTTAATTTTTCAGCAACTGCTAAAGTAACCGTTCCTTCAGGAGTTCCATCTTGAAATTCCATTCCACTAGAAATAGCAACAGAATAAGTTTCTCCCGCTGCCGTGGAACCACTTACTAATTTTGGTGATTTATCTGGATGACAAAAAGTTCTAACAGATCCGACACCACTCGTTCCATGTCCAGCATTCACTGCTACGACAAAATTTTTCTTATCGCCAGAAGCAGTATACATCACCGAATGTCCAGAATGAATCGCTGAAAAATCCGCATATTCCCAATTGCTATCAAATTCATAATTTTCGGCAAAAGCCGGTAGTATCACAATAAGAAATAGAAACAAAGAAAAGAAAGCATATTTGATTTTCTTCATAACGGAAACTCCTTTCTATAATATTTTAAAAATTACACTTTACATTTACTTGGATTGGTAACACAAGTACTACAAACCGAATAGTCCGTTTTATAATTTGACCAATCATCGATGAGCTGGAACACTAAATTGACTAAAGTTGGAATAAAGAAAATAGCAACTCCAGCAATCGCCCGAAGAAGTAAAGATTTCATCGATTTTTTAATCTCATCATCTTTAGAGGCAATCACGGCTCTTGAAAAATCGATAATTCCAAAAATAATAATAATGAGTGGAATCACAATTTTAACAACCGATAAAATACGTCCTAAAAACTTAAAAGCTTTTAATAATTCGGTATCAGAACAATAACTCGTAATCGCTGGGGTCTCTTCGGAATTTGTATCGCTACTACCACTTTCGGTACCCGAAACAGCTTGACTTTGATTACTCGTAATTTCCACAAACCGAATACTTTGAATACTTCTACCATTTACACTACTTAATAAAGGAGATCCTTCTAAAATATGTCCAATGACAGGTTCTTTCACATCCCCACGTTCTAAAAGATAAATGGAAAAACGAGAAGTATCACAACCATCTTCATAAGAAGAAGCAACTAAATCCCCATATACAGGAGTCGTATAACGACTAATACTACAACTCTCTCCCTCTTCTTGATACCCTTCGTGAACAACCGCAGAACCCGGAGCAGGAATTTGAACCGTTGAAGAATCATAATATCCTTGCGCAACATAATCTTTAAATTGTCTTACAACACTCGATAAACTAGAATCTAACTTAAATAACAAGACATTTCCATCCTGAAATTCCATTTTTATATAATTCGTTTTACGATCGGTCTCTTTATATTGGGTATTCCCACTCACACCTTCATATGCTGCAAAAACCGGTAAAGTCCCGAAAAAAAATGTCAATACGACGAATAAAATCAATTTTTTCTTGTTCATATCATAACCTCATTAAAAATACTCACGATAATTATACCAACTATTTCTGTAAAAAACTAGCATTTCTTATCGGATTTAACAAATAACCATCTTCTTTTTCCTTGGACAAAGAAAAAAGATAACAGCAGAAATTGTTATCTCAAGTTAACAACGATTTGGTTCCGTTATACACAAACTACATTTTGAATAATCATTTTCATAATTTTGCCATTCATCGACTAATTTAAAGAAGAAATGAATCAATGCGGGTAAAAAGAAAATAATTACACCAGCAATCGCTCTTAATATCAATGACTTCGTAGCTTTTTTAATTTCATCATCTTTGGAAGCAATCACTGCTTTGAAAAAATCGATAACTCCAAAAGCAATCACCAAAATCGGAATCAAAATTTTAATAACACTAAAGACTCTTCCTAATAATCGAAAAGGTTTTAAAAAGTTTTCATTAGAACAATAAGAAGTACTAACACTAACCCCTCCCGTCACTTCTCCACTCGGTGTCTCTTCATCAAATAAAGCATAAGAAGGAAAAGAAGTGACACGAGCTGCGGACACATTAGGAATTCCCACAACCATAACCAACAACAGAATGATACCAAAAATTTTCTTCATATTATCTATCTCCTCCTATAACACAAGAATCTGGATCTAAAACGCAATTCCAACAATTTTCATATTGACGAATCGTTGGTGTAAACGTATCAATGACCCCAAATAAGAAATCTATCAAAGATGGAAGTAAGAAAATGACAATTCCAAAGACCACTCGTTTTAAAAAAGAAGGTAGTTTTTTTGGAATATCATCACCTTTTCCACTCAACATTGCTTGAGCAAAATCGACACTTCCCAGAATGATCAAAATGGCTGGAACCAAAATCTTGATAATAAACAAGATAATTCCAAAAAATTGCAACGTTCGAGCAATTCGCGTATTACCGCAAATTCCTGATAAATCAAGATCACAATTTTCGCCATGACAGATACCACTGGACTCCGAAGTTTCCGATCCACCACTGAATACTTGATTTCGAATTTCTTCTTTCTCCTCTTCATCTGAATTTTCATCAGTTCCACTTACGCCGGAATATCCAAGATGTTGTTCCGTAGAAATATAACACTTATCCGTATCGTTATCGCAATAAGCAAATAATTCTACATCACAACCATTTGCAAACAATTCAGACTCTTCACTACGAATAAATGAATTGTCAACTCGATAACGACTACTATCAATCGAATAAGAAACTTGTCCATTTTCATATTGTACATGAATCTCCGGTAAATTTCGATCCCCAACCGGTACAATATCACAATGATAAGAAGTTCCTCCATCTTCTTCACTCAAAAAAGGCTTTCCATTATCACTTTCTGAAGTGGGTGATAATTCGACAACTTGTGAAGCAAGAACACTTTTAGACAAAGTCACAGAAATATCATCATCGACTTCGATTCCTGCCTTAAGAGTTGGACAATAAAGGCCATCTCGAGAAGAATTGATAAAATCTCCACCCTTTAAATTCGAAGTAACGGTATTATGACCAACAATAGAAGTATTCGTGGTTCCTTGAATCGATGCCGTTCCACTACCCGTTGCATATACAACATAGGTAATATCATAATTAAAATATTCCTGATAATGAGAACTGCAAACCACACATTGATGTTGAGAATTCGTACAATCAACTTCCTGTGCAAAAACAAAACACGGAAACAAGAAAAAGGTCAAAAGAACCCAAAACTTTTTCATAACATCACCCTAACAATTTTTTGGATCAAATAAACATTTGGTACAATCAGAATAGGCAGTACTATACTGACTCCAATCATCAATTAATACAAACACAAAATTAATAATCGTCGGTACTAAGAAAATAATCACACCACTAAGTACTCGAACGATCACCGTCTTAATTGCTTTTGATAACTCATCTGGTTTTTGACTGGCAATCGCTTTCAAAAAATCCATTACCCCAAATGCAATAATCAGAATAGGAATCAAAATTTTTAAAATCGATAATACCCATCCAATATATTTAAGAGGTACTTTTAAATTATTACTTCTACATATCTGTCCAGTAGATATACTACTCCATGTAAATTCATTTTCTTCGACAGGTTCATGAGTAGAACCACCAACGGAAGAAGAAACATAACTACATCCCTCATGGTCATCCCACACACAACGATTGCCTTGTTCATCAGTTGATGGACAATTTTCTTTTGCATTATAATCCGGACAAGTAAAGAAATCTTTTTTATCACAAGTATTGGTAGAAGAATTCCAATAACATCTTGACGTATCACTTCGCTCTGGACAAGTCGTCTGGGTAGTAAAATCACTACATTTGGTTTTCACCCGACAGTAATTTTCTCCAGCATCCCAATAGCAAGCATGTCCTTGACTATCCATAGAACCATAATAACATTCACTATGAGACGTATAATCCGAACAATTTTCTGCTGTTTCTGGCTCATAATTTGGATTACCGCCCTCATTTCTCTTTTGATCCAATTCTTCAATCAATTGATTATATTGCGTTTGATAAGAAGTAATCTGATCACGATAACGATTATAAGTATTCGTATCCATACATCCAGAGGTATATTCAATTTGTAATTCTTCTAAAACTTGAGAAAACAAATTTCTACTTGGCAAATAACCCATACATTCACGATGTTTACTAATGACAGCCTGAGGATGTACATCAAAAACATCACACGAATGCTCTTTAAATTCTTGAATTTCCTCTTCCCACTTCTGAATTTGTTCATCAAAATTTGTACAATCTAAACCAGATTCATGTTGAATAATAATCATACTATTCGCTGTTCCAGATTCAACAGCTAAATTCGCATCTGCTTCATTATCCGTTAAATACCATGATTCAAAGGAATATCCATTATTTGCAGAATTCACAATGGCATAAGTAGGACAAGCAGTCTCTCCATTTTTTAAATGTTCAAAAATATCATAACTTGCTCCATCCGGTTTTTTATACTTTTTTACTTTTAAATTTTTAGAAAGATTCGGTTTTGTAAAATCAAAATTACAAGTAAATTTTTCTTTATAAATCAAGGCACTTGGATTATATGTAATTTCACAAGTTAAATGATATTTAATTCCTTGTAATCGATCCGAATATAAATATTCACAAGACGTCGTAGTATATGCTGAAACAACATTCACAAAAAAGAAAAAGAATAGAATACCACAACAAAAAGATAATATTTTTTTCACAGGAAAATTCCTCCTTAGATAACACAATTGTACTAAATTTCTGAACAAATGTCATTAAGATTTTATTTGTTGACAAAAGAAAAAAAAGATAATTTTTTGTAATTATCTTTCCCAAGCATCTTCAGCATTCATTTTACAATCTTCATTTAATGGATTGGAAATACATGCACTACAGATATGATAATCATCCGAAACATCACTAAAGTTTCCAACAATTCCCATAAGTACTCCAACTAATGTAGGAATTAAGAAAATAACAATGGCAGAAATCGCACGAATCAATAATGATTTTGTAGCTTTTTTAATTTCATCATCTTTAGATGCAATAACCGCTTTTCCTAAATCAATCATTCCAAATACAATTAACAAAATCGGAATAACAATTTTAAATACCATTAAAATATATCCAACCGTTTGCCAAATATTTGCAGATTGAGCACAAAAACCATCTTCAGCTCCTACATTGACACTAACGTCAACGCCTAATAACATAAGTTTATTCAACATAACAAATTCTCCTCTTTCTCGTTCACTTACAAATATTGTAAAGTTTTGATGGAATTTAGTCAAGTAAATTATTTGAAAATGTTAAATAATTTACTTCCTTTTTCCTCTTTTCCGTCCTCAATTCGAACAAATCCCATTTTTATTAAAAATTCATCTAAAATATGATGTCGATCCAATTTATCATCCAAATAAGGTATATTAAAATAAATTTTACTTCGCGATTCATATTCAAAATCACTGACATCTTGGTCATTTAACACACTACGATT
>CANQAU010000015.1 GCA_947588935.1 uncultured Bacilli bacterium | reverse complement strand
AAGCATACTTTAAATTCATTTTTAAAACAAATTTTAATTTTTTACAAAAAACTATTGATTTTTATTAGCAAGTTTTTATGCATAATTTTTTGATTGTTGCATAATTTTTTCTAGGAGGACAGTTATGGATAAGAATATAGAAGAGATTATTACTAGCAATCATGAAGTAAAAATTATGGATCGACGACAGATTTATTTGAGTGGAGTAAAAAAGATTAGCAGTTTTGATAATGAAGAATTTTTATTAGAAACGACAATGGGAATGTTATTATTAAAAGGAGAAGGCTTGGAAATATTACGATTGGATACGCATGATGGAAATGTGAGAATCAAAGGAAAAATTAATAGTTTTACTTATTTGGAGAGCAAAGAAAAGATCAAAGAAGAGTCTTTTTTTGCCAAATTATTTAAATAATGAATTATCGAATTCAACTTCTTTCTTTTCTTGTTTCTTTTTTATTTGGTATTTTCTTTTCCTTGGCAAGTAATTTTCACTATCGTATTGTGTATGAACTAAAACCTTTGTTTCGTTATATTCTAACGTTTCTTTTTATTTTCGATATTTCTTTGTTTTATGTATTAATTCTTTATTATGTTAATCAAGGAGTTTTGCATCTTTATTTTCTAATTTTTACCTTTGTTGGTTATTTTAGTGAAAAACATATTTTTTTATTTTTGAAAAGGCATCTTAAATTTTTTTCTTTCCTTGGTAATAAAGAACACAAATCGTTTCGTAGATAAAAAAATCCAAATGTTGAATTTTGCTTTTCTTGGGCAATTCGACTAATTTGGATTTTTTAATTATTTGTTCCTGGCAATTTGATTATAATTTCGTTTGGTAATGAATACATATATTTCTCTCGAGCATATCGTGCTACGTAATCTATGTCATGAAGCTTTGTTACTTCTGAGGTTAAGGATTCTTCTTCGTCTAATAAATCATCATACTGGGCATTTAGTTCAGCTAGAAGGCTTTTATTGGCAACAATTTGTACCCAATCTTGGAATACTGTTCCGACAAACATACTAATAATGCCCACAAAAAGACAAGATAAAATACAAATACGAAGTTTCATTTTTGAACGTTTTTGTTTCTTCATCCTATCACCTTATTATGGTAAATTATATCATTTGTTAATTTCCATATCAAGAAAATATCCAGGCTTTACATAATTTTTACGTTTGTTGTTTTTTTGGATGCTTGCAAAAGAATTTTCTTTCTTTTTTTGGGGTTTTCTATTAGAATATAGGCTGAAGTGATTTTATGGATAAAAAAATTCAATTTTTAGATGTTGGTGTATCTGTTAAAAATCAACTTATTTTTGAACATTTTGATTTTACTTTTCATGAAGGCAAGTCTGTTTGTTTAATCGGTTCTGAAGGATGTGGGAAGAGTACCTTATTATCTGCTGTTCAGGGAATTTGTTCGTTTCATGGGGATATTTTAAAAGATGCTTTGGTTCGAGTTGTTTTAAGACCAATTTCTGCCAATTGTACCATTTCTGATTATTTTCATTTTTCTACTTTATCTTTAGAACAACAGATGTTTGTTCAAGAATTTTTACATCTTTCTACTTTCGATTATCCAATTTTGAAATTAAATCCCGTTTTTCTTATAAAAATATCAATTTTAGAAGCAATCCTATCTCATCCTGCTTTTCTTTTTATTGATGATATTTTAGGTGATTTTAGTATGCAAGAAAAAAAGGATTTGTTTTCTTTTTTACATCGCAAACATATTACGGTTTTTTATGTAACTAGTAATATGGAAGATACCTTGTTATTTTCTTATCTGGTTGTTATGGGAAAGAAAGGAATTTGTATGGAAGGACCTACTTTGTCTGTATTGCAAGAGGAGAAGATTATGAAAAGGTTAGGTTTTTCTTTGCCTTTTTATGTTGATTTATCGCTACAGTTACGAAGTTATGGCCTTATTTCAAATATCTATGCAGATGAAAAGGAGTTAGTCAGTCATTTATGGAAATCAAATTAAAAAATTATATTGCACCTGGAAAGGTCATCGGTTTTGTCCATTTTCCTGGTTCTTTTGCAAAATTAAATAATAACAAAAAAATTTCTTATATTACTGATGAAATGTTTCATCAAAATATTAGTGTGCAAAAATATTTAGAAAAACATATTCCTTCCTTTTCTGTGGAAAAATTTGAGCAGGCTTGTAAAATGACCCTTTTCGATCAAAGTGTCTTATCTCGGTGTGTTTGTCACTTATCCAAAACAGAGATGAAAAAACTTCGTTTGGTAGAAGGTTTGCTTTTGAATTCTGAAACGCTCGTACTTGTGAATTTTGAACGAGGATTTTATGGTAAAAGTAGAAATTATTTCCAAAAATTATTTTTGAAATTAACCAAGTATGGAAAATGTATTATTTTTATTTCTAATGATTTGGAGTTTTTGATGGGAATTACAAAAACGGTCTTTTTGTTTACGAGTGAGCAAGTTTTATCGATTGATAATTATTATGATTCTCGTTTTCATGATTGGGTTGATCTTCCTGATATTATTTCCTTTGTAAAAATGTTACGCTCGAAAGGAATCGGTATGGATGAATATATAGAAAGAAAAGAAGTGTTAAAAGCAATTTATCGCAGTGTTACTTCTGGTGAAAAATTATGAGATATTTTTTAAAAATTGCTTATGATGGTAGTAAGTTTTATGGCTTTCAACGTTTAGAAAATCATGTGACGGTTCAAAAAGTTTTGGAGGATGCTCTTTCGGTAATTGATAAGTCAAAGGTGATTGTAAAGGGAGCTGGAAGAACCGATCGAGGTGTTCATGCATTGGGTCAAGGAGTTCATTTTGATTTGGTACATTCTATACCAGAAGAGGGATTAACTGATGTTCTTAATCGCATGCTTGCTCCATCGATTTGTGTAAAGGCTTGTTATCGTGTTACTGAAGCGTTTCACGCTCGTTTTTCCGTTTTAAAAAAGCGTTATCGTTATTGTATTTATTTAGGAGAGTATCAGCCTTTTCTTTTTGATTATACATTGGAATATTCTGATTCTTTGGATTTTTCTTTGATGGAAGAAGCTAGTCGACTTTTTTTAGGTGTTCATAATTTTCAAAATTTTGTTAGTGGAAAACGTGATCATTATGAGGCGATCATTTATGATATTTCTTTTTCTTTGAAAGGTTCTTTTTTAACTATAGTTTTTGAAGGAAAAAGTTTTTATCGATATATGGTGCGTAATTTAGTGGGCGCTTTATTAGATGTTGGTAGTAAGAAAAGAGATATTCAAGATATTTTTCAGGCGTTACATGATCCTCATTTCGTTCATCCTTTCCAAACGGCGAAGCCGAATGGGTTGTACTTGGACGATGTTATTTATGAAGATTTTTCATAATTTCCTTTTTTTGGTATAAAATTTCGTGAAAACCTTTTATTTTGTTTGACAATTGTGATTATCTCGCATATAATTTTAATCGGTACATTTTGTTTGTCTGATCTGTTTTGCCTTGGGAAAGCAATTATGGAAAAGACAAAGAAAGGAAATAATTATGAGTTCATTTTTACAAAAGAAAGAAAATATTGAACGTACTTGGTATGTAGTGGATGCTTCTGGTAAAACTCTTGGACGCGTTGCTACAAAGGTTGCGACAATTTTAAAAGGAAAACATAAACCTACTTACACACCATATGTTGATTGTGGGGATTATGTTATTGTAATTAATGCTGATAAAGTTGTTTTAACTGGAAACAAATTAGAGGATAAGATGTATTATAATCATAGTGGATATCCAGGAGGACTTCGTGAACGTAATGCGAAGACAATGATTGCGGATTATCCTGAAGAAATGATGGAAAGAGCTATTAAAGGAATGCTTCCTCATAATAGACTTGGAAGAGCTATGGGTAAGAAATTGTTTGTTTATCGTGGTAGTGATCATAAACATGCAGCTCAAAAGCCTGTAGAACTTAAAATAGATTAGGAGGTCAATTCATGGCAAAACAAAGTTGGCAAGCTACTGGAAGAAGAAAACAATCAAGTGCACAAGTTATTTTAACAAGTGGTACTGGAAATATTACCATAAATGGTGTAGATGTAAATGAATATATGCCATATCAAACGCTTGTTATGGATTTGAAACAACCTTTAGTTTTAACAAATAATGAAAATCGTTTTGATGTGATCGTTACGGTTAAAGGTGGTGGATTCTCTGGGCAAACTGGAGCAATTCGTTTGGGAATAGCTAGAGCTCTTTTGAAGTTTGATGAGAATACGGATCAAACTCGTGATGATGCTTATCGCAAGATTTTAAAATCTGCAGGAATGGTAACAAGAGATCCACGTGTTAAAGAACGTAAAAAATATGGTCTTAGAAAAGCACGTCGTGCTCCTCAATTTAGTAAACGTTAATTTCATGTTCAATATTTATGGTCCGATTTATTCGGACTTTTTTGTTTTTAAAATCCGAAGTAATATCATGGTATTTTTATTTTGAATATGATACGATAACAATAGGTGATACTTATGATGAAGTTTCGTAAGACTTTATTTTTTGAAATTCCTAGTAAGGATTTTATAATGCCAATTTATACCGAGGGTGACGTGCAAACTTTAAAGAGTTTTTTGGATGATGATGAGGTTTTATTTTCGATTGGATATAAAAGTCAAGAAGATAAAAAAGGATATTATTATATTGGACAGGTAAAGGCGTTTACTGAAACTTTTTGTTTAAAAGATTTTCCGGCAGTGAATCGAAAGAGAATTATGGATATTTTAAATGGATTAAATGAAAATCCAAAATTTATGATGTTAGAGGAAAATATTCGAAAAATTAAGAAGATTGTATATTTTAAAGAAACAAAAAATGGACCCAAACCATTTGTTGCAGATTACAATGATGAGATTTTCGAAAAATTGGAACGTCTAGGTATTCAGGATTATTCGATGAAGGAAGTAGAAGTATTTGTTATGATGGGTCATGGAACGCGTAATACGTATACAGAGGATGAAATTTTTTATCGAATCAAAAATCCGAATTTTTAATAAAAGAATTTGTATTGCATACAATTGAACTATGAAAAAGTATGATTGTGTAATATGGATTCTTTTTTTCTTGTGTGTTTCTGTTTTTTCATTTCCAATCGTTCAAGCTGATTTGCCTTTGCAAGGGAAAGTTATTTATTTAGATGTTGGTCATGGCGGGGTAGATCCGGGGAGTGTAGTTGGTTCTATTTATGAAAAGGACATTAATTTAGCGATTTCAAAGTATTTAAAAAGTGAATTAGAGAAATATGGTGCGTTTGTTTATCTTATTCGAGAAGATGATTATGATTTGGGTAGTCCTCATGCTTTCTTTCGCAAAAAAAGTGATTTTGATAACCGGATTAAAAAAATTAATCAAAGTAATGCTGATTTATATTTATCCATTCATTTGAATGTTTTATCAAATCAGCAGTATTATGGTCCACAAATTTTTTTTAATAAAAAACATGTTCTTAATGAAAAATTTGCCACGCATTTGCAGTCTTATTTGAACGAGAAAATTGGCACTTCAAGAGAAGTGAAAACGATTCCTACATCCACGTATATGTATCAACGTTTAAGGATTCCTGGGGTGCTCGTAGAATGTGGATTTTTATCGAATCCGATGGAAAGAAAAAAGTTGATAACTGAAAGTTATCAACAGTTGTTTGCTACATATGTTGCAGAAGCGGTTCGAGATTTTAATTTTGAAAGTATTTCATAGTATCGTTTCTTGTCCATTCTAGTCCAGTCGCATAGGAATTATTGCCGATGATTCTTAAACAGTCGTAGAGATCCATTTGATTTTGTAAAGTTTGGTTAATGGCATGAAATATTTCTTTGGCTTTTTGTGTCGCATCTTTATATAAATCATCAAATGATTTTTTGGAAATCATGGAGTTATCCGCAGGGTTGCACCATTGATGATGTTCGCGATTCAATACGGTTTCATCTATTTCTTTGACGTGAAAACTTAAATTTTGATACATTCGGGTATTTTTGGAAGAAAATTTATCATAAATTTTGTATAATTGTTTTTTGATGCCACTCTTGTCTGTGACAAACCATTTTAAAATGTAATGTCCTTGTTTCGTGCTCTTTTCGTAGATTTCGGCCATGTTCTTTTGATGAAAAGTTTTATCGTATGTGTCGTTCATTACTTCTTGTAATTCTTTGGAAAATTTGATTTTTGGAAGTAATGTATCGGCAAGGTTTGCTTTGGATAATTCGATGTTTCTTTTTTCTTTTATATAAATTCGATCAATCATTACTTCTATCTTTTCGTGATTGCCACGATATTGATTGCTTTTGTTGATTGGATTATCCCATCCCGCGTGAAATATGATGAATGGGTGACAGGTGCTGTCTAGAATATAATGTGTAATCGATCCATATAAATATGCTAATACCTCTTTGTTTTCTGTTAACTTTTTTTCTTTTATGGCTAAGATGATGTTTTTAAAGTAGTCTTGAATATTTGTTCTTTGAGCAATGGTTGCAAAGTCACGTATATTCTTTCCTTTTTTGGGAAGAAGTAAATTGTAGTAGAAAAGGTTATCAAAACTTTGGGCAAAAATATGGTACAGTGGCAATACCTCTTTTAGTTTATTTTGAATCTCCTTTTCTGTTTGCGTAAAGACCTCGTCGCTGAATAGATGATGTGTTACAATTGAGGGCATTTTTTCACCAACCTTTCACATGATTATAACATAAGGTTCACGGAAAAAATATAGAATGATAATGAGCTTTGTGATATAATACTGTAAATTACGGGGTGACATGATGGAGAAGATTTTTAAGACACTGGAAGAACAAGTACATATATTGCGAGCTAAGGGATTAACTATTCCGGATGAAGAATATGCAAAAGAAATTCTTTTGCGTGAAAATTACTTCTTTTTGAATGGATATCGTCATCTTTTTATTGAAAGTAGTGTAAACCGAGTTTTTTTACCTGGAACTACTTTTAATGAATTATATTCTTTATTTTATTTTGATCGACATATTCGAAATATTTTGTTTCGTAATTTATTGATTATTGAGAATAATATTAAAAGTATTATGGCATATCATTTGTCAATGAAATATGGAATTCGGGAAGAACAGTATTTAAGTCCTAAGAATTTTGTGAGGGATGCGGATCGGAAACGACAAGTAAATGACTTAATTAAAAAATTGAAAAGGCAAATTCGAATTAATGGTGGACAACATCAAGCTACCCAACATTATATTGATCATTATGGATATATTCCCCTTTGGATTGTTGTGAAAATTTTATCGTTTGGTATTGTTGGTGAATTTTATTCGATATTAAAATCCGATGATCAAAAAGCAATTGCTGATTTCTTTCATGTTAAACGAGAGGATTTGTTGATTTGGTTACCGATTTTAGCAAATTATCGCAATTTATGTGCACATGAAGATATTTTGTATGAACATAAAGCGCAACGATCAATTCAAAATTCTCATTATCATGAACGTTTAAATATTCCGAAAGAAAATGGAGAATATGTTTGTGGTAAGGATGATTTATTTGCTTTGATTATCATTTTGAAGGATTTATTAAGAGCAGATGATTTTTATTTATTAATGGATAATTTGGATTATGAAATTCAATTGCTCTCTAGTAAATTGAAAACGATATCGATTGAAAAAGTTTTAAATAGGATGGGATTTCCTTCAAATTATAAAGAGATTGTGAGGCTATAAAATGAAAAACAATAATAAGAAATATGTAATTTGTAGTGTGATTGCGGCTTTATTGGGAGCGGGAGTCATGTTTTTAGGAATCTATTTTTTCCCAGAACCTTTTAGTAAAGTAATTACTGAAACGGTTGAGAAGAAAGATGTTACGATTACAGATACTGGAATTGCTGAGGCCGTAGATAAGATTTATGATGCCGTGGTAGTAGTGAAGACTTATCAGAAACATAAATTGTATTCTACTGGTACTGGTTTTGTTTATGAAATTGATGGAAAAACGGCTTATATTTTAACGAATAATCATGTTATTGAGTCTGGAGATGAAGTACATGTACAATTTACCGATGGTTCTAGTGAAGAAGTTGAGATTGTAGGAAGCGATAAATATGCTGATATTGCAGTTTTATCAATGACTGCCAATGATTCTGTAAAGGTTGCTGAAATTGGTAGTAGTGAAGTGGTAAGAGTTGGAGATACCGTTTTTGCTGTCGGAGCTCCTCTTGATGCGACTACTTATTCTGGAACGGTAACGAGAGGAATTATTTCTGGAAAAAATCGAATGGTTAGCGTTTCTTTATCAAATTCTTCGACTTCTGATTGGGTGATGAGCGTATTACAAACCGATGCTGCCATTAATTCAGGAAATAGTGGTGGTCCTCTTGCTAACGGAAATGGTCAGGTGATTGGGATTACTTCTTTAAAACTTGTGAATTCAGGCGTGGAAGGAATGGGTTTTGCAATTCCAATTGAAACGGCCATGAAATATGCTAGTAAGATTGTTGCGGGCGAGAAAATTGAAAGACCTTATTTAGGTGTATCTATGTCAAATTTAGCAGATGCAAGATATGCTTTATATCCACGTTTGGAAGATATTGGTATTGAAGAGGGCGTTTATATTTCTCAGGTTGAAAAAGGAAGCCCTGCTGCTACTGCCGGAATTGCTACAGGTGATGTTATTGTGGAAGTAGATGGAGAAGAAGTTTCAAGTCTCGCTTATTTGAGATATCACTTATATCAACATGAAGTTGGAGATGATATGCATATTGTTGTTTATCGTAATGGAAAAAATGTTGATATAACGGTTAAATTAAGTAAAGCAAGTAGTGAATAAAGATTAGCAAAATGTTAATCTTTTTTTTGTTTTGATACATTGACAAACGATATAGTTTTTGATAAATTTTATTGTAATATTCGTGAGGTGGGCGTATGGCATTAAGTCCTATTACTATTGATGATTTATTAGATTCGATTCGCGTTTATCATCCGGATGAGGAAGATTTACAGATGGTGAATAGGGCTTATCAATATGCAAGTTTTTTACATCGAAATCAATATCGTAAGAGTGGCGAATCTTATATTGTCCATCCTCTTTCAGTTGCTTTGATTTTAACTACGTTTGCTCGGGCTGACATGCATACGATTTGTGCAGCTTTACTTCATGATACGCTTGAGGATACAGATTGTACTAAAGAAGATATTTTAAATAATTTTGGGGAAGAGATTTGTACTCTGGTTGAAGGGGTTACCAAAATTAAAGGAGTTGTTTTTTCTTCGCGAGAAGAGGGTTCGGTTGAAAATCAAGTTAAAATTTTGAACGGAATGGCAGAGGATATTCGCATCATTTTAATTAAGTTAGCAGATCGCTTGCATAACATGCGTACTTTGGAGTATCAATCTGTCGATCGTCAAAAGGCTATTGCGATGGAAACGTTGAATTTTTATGTTCCGATTGCTTATTATTTGGGAAGTTACCGGATTAAAAATGAATTGGAAGATTTATGTTTTCAATATATTGATCCTGACAAATTTCGAACTTTGGATAAAGAGTTGGATGATTATTTGTATGCATCAAAAGATGATGTTATGGAAATGGTTCAAGCAGTTCGAGATGTATTAGGTGAAAAAAGCATCTCTTATCATTTGCATTATCGTACAAAAAATATTTATGGTATTTATAAAAAATCATTGGAAGGATTGCGAATGAGTGAGATTCATGATTTGTGGGCAATTCAAATTGTGGTTGAAAACGTCGAGACTTGTTATCAGGTTCTTGGACTCATTCATTCTTTGTTTCCTCCTTTTAATCAAAAATTAAAAGACTTAATTGCGAGACCTAAAACGACTATGTATCGTAGTTTGCATACTTCAGTTTTTGGTAAGAATGGCCGGATGATACAATTTCAAATACGTACCAAAGAAATGGATGAGGTTGCGGATTTGGGGCTTCCTTATTATTGGGATAAACCAGATGTGGTGATGAATGAGGAACTTCATAATAAGTTTCAGTTTTTTAAGTCTTTAGTAGAGGCAAATCATAGCGCTTCGAATACGAAAGAATTTATGGAAGAGGCACATAATGATATTTTTACAAATATGATTTATGTTTATACACCGATGGGAGAAGTCATTGAACTACCAGCGGGAAGTACGCCCATTGATTATGCTTATAAAATTCATAGCGATATTGGGGATAAAATGGAGATGGCGATTGTCAATGCTTCTGTGGTAGGTTTTGATCAAAAACTAAAAAACAATGATGTTGTGAAGATTATTACAAACGATTCGGTAGAAGGACCAAAAAAGGAATATTTAGGAATGTGTCGAACTAGCTTGGCTAAGAGAAAAATTAGCGAATATTTGAAGAAAAAGGAAAAAGATGAAACGTTATTATCTGAATAGAAATGTGCATATATTTTTATAATTGGTGGTGGATTGATGTCAAAAATACAAAATTATCTTCAAAAATATGGATCTAAGACTTTTTTGGAAGTTCCTTTTAATGATATTGATAGTTTATTATTTACTTTAATTATCTATGCGGATTTCGAGGGAATTGTTCCGAGTGAGAAAGCAAAAAATATCTCTTTTTCTGAAGCCTTGCAATTGTGTTTTAACCGTTATAAAGAGGAGGGAAAGTCTTGGCCTCTTTTCTTTCGAGAAGTTTATGATTTGTTAGAGACTTTAATCCCTCTTGTTCGATATCAGGATGTTCAATTATCCCATTATGTAAAAATGGTGGATGATGAGAAGCAATTTTGTGCTGTTACGTTTCGATTTCATAAATTGGTCTATATCGCGTATGAAGGAACGGATACATCGATTGTTGGCTGGAAGGAAGATTTTTTGTTGACAAGTTCATTTCCTGTTCCGGCTCAAAAGTTGGCCAGAGATTATTTGAAAGATGAAGTGGGTCTTTTGGATTTTGGTGTGTATGTTGGAGGACATTCAAAAGGTGGAAATTTAGCTATGGCTGCATATATGTTGTCTAATCCTTTGGTTAGGTTCCGAATTCAAAAAGTATACAATTTTGATGGCCCTGGTTTTCGAAAAAAGGAATTTTGTTCGAAAATGTATCGAAAAATGGAGAAAAAACTTTCTATGGTTGTTCCGGAGGATTCGACTTTTGGATTGTTGCTACATCATACCAATCATTATGCTGTTGTCAAGAGTAACGGACTTGGATTGTGGCAGCATAATCCTTTGACTTGGGAGTGTGCTGACATTTATTTTGCTTATGGAGAATTAACTGCACGTTCTCAAAAATTAGAAACATCGAATGTAGCATTTCTTGAAAAATTAGGAGATGCTGAATGCAATCAAATTATCGATATTTTATTTCAAATTGTCGGAAGATTGGGTATTACGGATACCAGTCATATTCCATTGCCAAGTTTGAAACAAATTATGAGAATTTTAAAAGAAGTTACTCACTTGGATGCAAAAGTGCGTAAGGATATTTTGGATTTTATTAAGATTATACTTAAAGGAGCATAATCTTTTCTTTTGGGAAAATGGTTGTAAAGTATGATATATTGGTCTTGAGTTAAATGTTTTATGGGAGTGTGAAATGAAATGGAAGTAAATAAGGCATCTATCTTAAGTCAGTTTCTTGCAGCGAATGGTGGAACTCAGTTTGTAATTCCTACTTATCAAAGAAATTATGTATGGGAATCTAAACAGATTCATCAGTTGTTAAAAGACATTAAAAAATTGGTAAAGGTGGAAAAAAATGAAAAGAATTATCATTATATTGGATCTATTGTCTATATTAATACTAGTAGTGTCGGAATGTATTATGAAAAGACGATTATTGATGGTCAGCAAAGATTGACAACGATCTTTTTGATTTTGCAAACTTTGAAAATTATCGCTAGAGATCAAGGAGATATTCATAAATCAGATAATATTAATACGATGTATTTAGAAAATAATGCTTTTGTTGATAATAATTTTAAATATCGTTTAAAGCCTTTGATTAGCGATGATAAGGTTTATGAGTTAATTGCCAAAAATAAATTGGAGGAACTTGTTAAGTTTAAAGATTCTAATGTTTATAAGGAGATGTTGATTTGGTTAGATGAAGGTATTAGCATTGATGAAATTATTGAAGCCATTGATAAACTTAAGATTGTTTGGATTCAGTTAGAGAAAGACGAAAATCCACAACAGGTCTTTGAATCGATTAATTCAACTGGTGTAAATTTGACCTCTGCAGATTTAATTCGAAATTATATCTTGATGAATAAGGATAATGAGACGCAAACTTATTTGTATCAAAATTATTGGATTCCTTTAGAAGATCAATATGTTAAAATAGGAAAATTGTCTGAATTTTTTCGATTTTATTGTGCAATTAAGGAAAAATCTATTATTAATCAAAAGGATGTTTATGAAATTTTTAAAAAAGAATTGGATGAAAGAAAAGATGATGAAGAATCTTCATTAAAAGAAATTTTGGTATATGCAAGATATTATTCTTATGTTACTACGTTTTGTGAAGATGCAGAGATCGAGGAAGTCTTGCGTGATTATCGTAATATTCAAACGAACATGCCTCATCCGATTTTAATGGAGACGTTTCGTTTTTATGAGGAAGGGAAAATTTCTAAGGATGCTTTAAAGGCGACCATTCAGTTATTTGCTACTTATGTGATTCGTAGAAATATGGCTTGTTTGGATACAAAATCTATTTCTCATATGTTTCCAGGTTTACTTGCCAGAATTATATCTAAATGTGAAAAGTATGGATATGAAAAATATTATGATTCTTGTGTGGAGTGTTTGGTAATCGATACAAAAGGAAATAGTCAGTATATGCCAACCGATGAAGAAATTGAAAATGTGTTTGTAAAAACAAATTTATATGTCAGGGATTTGACAAAGTTTGTGTTGATGAAAATTGAAAATAGCGAAAGTCGTATTCCATATAGTCATTTGAGTATTGAGCATGTTATGCCTCAAGTGAAAACAGATTATTGGATAAAACGCGTTAGTGAAGAATCTTTATATGAGCAAATAGTAAACAGAATTGGCAATTTAACTCTAGTAGATAGTCGTGATAATTCCGGTATGAGTAATCGTGATTTTCAGGTGAAGAAAAAATTTCTTAAGCAAACTCGACATATTAAGATGAATGAAGAAATTTTAGAGAAAGAGGATTGGAATGAAAAAACGATTACGGAAAGATGCAAGGTACTTGCCAATCAATTTAATAAAATCTTTCAGTATCCAGATTGTGAAAAGTTGATGATGACCAAGATAAATGAAGCACGTTATGATGTTTTGGCGGACCATTTAGAGGAGTTAAACGCGATTAGTCCATGTGTTTTGTTGATAAATGATGCCTTATACAATGTGGATACTTGGACGGATGTTTATAAGATTATGTTGCGATATTTATATGAGATGGATATGAATCGGTTTGTTGCGGCTTATGAGCAGGTAAATGAAGAATTTTATGAGAAGCCACAGATCAGCAAAGAGGTTGGAGATTTACGTAGTCCTTATATGTTTGTAGATGATTTATATTGTGAAACCAATAAGAGTATTAAAGAAAAGATTAATTTGTTAAGACGACTTGTAAAAGGCATGAATGTTGAATTAGAGGTTCATGTCGGTAAATAGTGGCTTCAAAAATGATTAAAAATGCTTCTGTGATTGAGGTGTAAGTTATTTATTTTCATGATTGCTCACGATATTACTATAATTTCATATTATATTTCAGGAGGAATGTTTATGGTTTATAGGGTTGTGGTTGATGCTGGTCATGTAGTGGGATGATCCGGGAACGATCGCTAATGGCATTACCGAAAAAGATTTAACTTTGAAAATTAGCCGATATATGAAAAAGGCTAAATGAATTAGGAATTGAGAGTTCTTTGGCTCGAAATGAAGACCAAACTTTTGATGCAATAAAAAGAGCGAATCGAGTACAAGAGTTTTATAAAAAAAGTGATGATGTGATAGTTGTATCTAATCACATTTTTTAAATGATTTAATTTAAGCTGTCCTAAAATAATAGCCAATCTATTTTTTTAGTGGTAAAATGTAATTGCATACAAATAATAAGGGAAGAAATGGAAAATTGCATGAATTCAGAAAAACTACAAAATTTAATACATGATGTGATAAAAAGAAAAAATATCACAAAGAGAACTTGCTAAATCAACAGAAATTAGCAGAAGTATTTTGAATGATACGGTTAATGTAAAGTAAAAAAGATAAAATTAGTTGATCTTTTTCAAATTTCAATTTCATTATTGTTAAATTTAGGAAATCTATTGGAAGCTTATGGATTTAATGATGTGATAAAATCACTAAGTGTGGATAAATATGCAGGAATGTCTATAAACAATAAAAAAATTTTATATGAATACCACCAATCAGCAATGAATTTATTATATTAAGATGCTAAAAAAAGAAGACAATATTTTCTGCAAAAAGCAAATTAATGCTATTAATATTAAATTTGAAAAATCTATACGTTTAAAAGAAAACTATAATAAAAAGGAGATAGTAAAAGATATAGAAGAAGTGATTCATGAATTAAAAACAATTCAATGCAAATGCGATTATTCAAAATTACCAAGTAAACATAGGAGGATATAATATGAGCAATAGAAAAACATTTATTAAGTGGGCTGGTGGTAAAGAAAAAGAACTTCCAATAATTTTAAAAAATTTACCTCCTAATTTCGCGAGATATATTGAACCATTTGTGGGTGGTGGAGCAGTTTATTTAAACATTAATAGCCCTATTTCAGTAATAAATGATAAATCTGATGAATTGATGCTTCTATATAAAATGATAAAAAATCGTAATAAAGGATTTATTGACAGTTTAAACCAAATAAATAAAAATTGGATTTCCCTTCAAAAATTAGTAGAAGATAATACTGAAGAATTGGCAAAAATATATGATGATATAAAATCTGATAAAGGCAGTGCAAAAGAATTAGCTGAAGTTTTTGTTAAGAAACACGAAGATGAATTGAACAAATTATTAGATGAAGATTTTGACATAAATTTATATAATTTCATTAGAGAAATAAAGAAAAATTTAATTTCAAAATTAAATAGAATGAAAAAAATAGAGCTTGAAAGAAACGAAATGAATGTTTCAGATATAATGGATAATATTGAATGTGCCTTTAAAAGTGCATATTATATGTATTTTAGATATTTATATAATAATAGGGAAAAATTAAAATTAAGTGATGAATTCTATTGTGCAGTTTTCTATTTTGTTAGAGATTATTGTTATGCTTCTATGTTTAGATATAATGCAAATGGTGAATTTAATGTTCCTTATGGTGGAATAAGCTATAATAGGAAAGATTTTGCTAAAAAAATAGAATATTTATCATCTGAAGAATTAAGCAAATATATGAGTAAAACTAAAATATATAATTATGATTTTGAAGTTTTTTGTAATAAAATAGAATTAACAGAAAATGATTTTATGTTCTTAGATCCTCCTTATGATACAGAGTTTTATACATATGCCAAAAATGATTTTGATAAAGATGATCAGGTTAGGTTAGCAAACTATTTATCAAAAACAAAAGCAAAATTTATGCTTATAATAAAAAATACCGATTTTATTT
Organism: uncultured Bacilli bacterium; assembly: GCA_947588935.1. Taxonomy (GTDB): domain Bacteria; phylum Bacillota_I; class Bacilli_A; order RF39; family UBA660; genus MGBC162267. The sequence continues at coordinate 5,833 of CANQAU010000015.1, read as the reverse complement.
ATAATTTATATAAAGATAGAGGTTTCAATATTGCATCCTTTGAAAAAAAGTATTTAGTTAGCTTTATGAATAGAAATGATAAAGATGCTAAACACTTATTGATTACAAATTATGATGAAGAAGAATTTAATACTTGTGATGAGACTAAATAAAGTCTCTTTTTTTACTTTATTTTGAAAATATAGTAAATATATTCTTGACATAATTAAAAAATGTATATAATATATAGTTAACAGAAAGAGGCGATTATGTGGAAAATGAGAAAAGAAAAGAAGAAAGATTCTTGAAAATAGCTGAAAATAGAACAAATACTATTTTACAAACATTAAGATTATTAGGAAATTGCTCTAATACGAATAACTATAAATATACAGATCAACAAGTAAAACAAATATTTAATGCAATTGAAAATGAACTAAAAATTACTAAGATGAAGTTTGAAAAAAAAGAAAATAAATTTAGCTTAAGGAGGAAGTAATGTGAATAGGTGGAATTTTCCAAGTGCCAAGAGAATAAGCATTAATGGTTTTAACAATATTGGTGAAGAATTTAAAGATAATCCAATTCCAGCTTTAGCAAAAGAAATTTGTCAAAATTCACTTGATACAAAATTTATAAAAGAATATCCAAATGGTGATAAAACTATTAAAGTTACTTTTGATGAATTTTGGATTGATAGTAAGTCTATTCCGGGATATGATGAATTTGTTGAAGTATTTGAAAAAGAATATGAATTTAATAATGATTTTTACAAAAATGATAAAGATGTTCCTAACTTTTATAAAAGTGGCATTGAAGTGTTACGAAATAATAGAATTAGATGTTTAAGAATTGCTGATTATAATACGACTGGATTAATTGGGTCTAATGAAAAACATTCATCACCGTGGTGTAATTTGACTAAAAATGCAGGTGTATCTGATAAACCAGAAGGATCAGGTGGTAGTAAAGGGAAAGGAAAATTTGCTTCTTTTATTTGCTCATCCCTTTATACAGTTTTTTATAGTTCCTATGCTAAAGATGGATTAAAGGCATCTTGTGGAATAGCTAGATTATCGGGATATGATTTAGATGATGGTACAACTGCTTTAGGAGAGGGATATTATGAATCTGATGAAGAATTATTTCGAATTCCAGAATTGCTTAATTTAGAATCTAATTATCCAAGAAATGAGTATGGCACTGATATATATATAATTGGATTCAAAGATGATACAAAAAATTGGAAAAAGAAAATCATTGCTTCTGTAATTGATAATTTCTTTTTAGCAGTATTTAAAGACGATTTAGAAATAGATATATGTCATGGTGAATATGTATTGAATCAATCAAATATTGAAGAATATCTGCAAGATGAGGAAATTATGACTTATTTATCACATGAAACACCATACTATTACGAAATATTAAACAATGAAAAAGAAGACATAATATGTGAGCATTTTTCATTGTTTAGTGAAAATGATTTAGTATTAAAATTACGAATTGATGATAAAAATGATAAATATACATCATTAAATACCGTGGCAGCAGTTAGATCAACAGGAATGAAAATTTTGGATATTAAGCATTTGCCGAAATTAGGCTGTTATCATGGTGTTTTGGAAATGATCGGACCAAAAATAAATGATTATTTTAGAAAGTTGGAAAATGCAACTCATAATAATTGGTCTGAAAGTAGAAGTGCTAATCCCGAAGAAGCAAAAGCTATGATAGATAAGTTAAAAGGATTTGTAAAAGAAACTATTAAGAGAAAATTAACTGCAATAATTAAAGATGAGATTGATGCCGAAGGGATGAGTGAATTATTGCCAGATGATGAATTGTTTGGCGATAACAATAATGAAAAAGAAGAAACTATAAATGATGAAGTTGTTTCAAAAATTGAAATAAGAGAGACACCAATTAAGCAAAATAAAAATTCAAATAAATCTGATGAAGGTGAGGATGATGTTGAACTAGATGAATACGGCGAAATTATTAAAGATAAAAAACCAGTGAATCCTAGTTCAGAACCTCATCCTAATCCAAATCCAAGACCTGAAGAAAGATATTCTAAGATAAAAAGAGCAATTATTCCAAGCAAATTAAGAATGAGAAATAATACGATATTATTTTCTTCATCAGTCGATGAAGATATAGTAAAAATTGAATTAAATATTTCTGGAGAAGGATATAAAGAAAAAGTCTATTTAAAAAATGTAAAAGTTATAAAAAATAATAATCATAATAATACAGACGTTAAATATGACTTTATAGATAATTCTATTTATCTTGAAAACGTTACTAGAAAAGATTTTTATTTAATTGAATATGATATTGATAATTATGAAAATTGGACAATGGAGGTTGATATATATGGCAATGAATAAGAATAAATTATTTGCATATCCTGTATTGACTAATTATACTGATGATTATGTGAATGTAAATTTGGTTTTAGAATCAACAAAGATATTAGAAAAAACAAAGAAAATTTCTAAATTAAATTATATATTTCAAGTCGATGATAATAATATTATTAAACTTATTAAAGAAAGAAAAGCTAAAGCAGTGTTAAAAATCTATTGTCCTGCAACTAAATATAGAAAAATTATAGATTTAACATTAGGTACAAACAATATCATATTAAATAATGCTGATGTTAACAATAAAGTACAATTAGAATCTTTTATAATCCTCACTGAAAATATTGAACAATTTTGTAGTGAGAGTTTTAATATTGATTATCGAGGAGATACTTTTGATTTGGAAAAAGGAAGTATTATAGCACTCGGAAATCAAGAAAATGTATTTATAGAAAAAGATATATATGAATTTACAAAAGTTACATCTGTCATAAAAGTGAGAAAAAGTACATCAGATGAAAAAGGCATGACAGTTGATTATTCAGATCAAAATATATATGTTTATTTACCAGAAGAAGAATACATCACCTATTCTCAATATGCTAAACACTGCTTAGAAGTTGCAAATTCTATGGTAATTCTACCGGCTTTAATATTTGTATTTGATGAATTATCTAAAGATGATGATGCTTTTATTGAATATGAAGACTGTAAATGGTTTAGAGTTATTAAAAGAAAGATTAAAGATTTATTTAATCAAGAATTTAATTCAAACTTTATAAAGGTTGCTGGATCTTTATTAATATCACAAAGAATATTGGATTTTCCATTAAAATCTGGATTCGAATGGATAAAAGGTAAAATAGATTAGGGAGGTATAAGAATGCAATTATTATATTTTAAGGAAAATGCAGTAGATATTTTAAAAAAACAAGATCTTACTGCAAATATCAAATATTATTATGGTAATAATTACTGGATAGAACAAAAGTATCCTAATCAAAAGTTTTTATTGCCTTTTTCAAAAACAGAAGTTCCTGAATTTAATTTAAAAATGGAAAACGGTATTAATGATGATTATGATAATATGGTAATAATATATGAAAATTTAAAATTTTTAACTGATTCCCAAGCAAGTGATGAAAGACTATGGTCAGGTATGGCACATACTATTTTTTGGGATTATATGCAACATAGATGGCCTATGCCTATTGACAAAGAAAAAAGAAGTAGACATATTTTAAATAATTATTTTTTTTGGAACAGTACTAAAGCAGTATTTTTAAATGGCCTTTCAAGATTATGGTGGTATGCCAGATTTACTTATGATGAAAATCTTGATGATCCTTATGAACTAACTAAATATGTTTGTGAAAATGATATAAATGGTAAAATATTTCCGTTATTATCATGTGCTTTTATTAACAATAAGGAAGTTTTTAAAAATATTATAAAAGCTGTAAAAAAGTATGAAGAAGAAAATAATACTAAATTATCACGTAATCAATTTGATGAATTAAAGAAGTACTTGAATAGATTAAGCGGGAAAGTATTTATAGATGAACTTAGTTCTGAAGATATTTATAACAAAATCTGTGAAAGAATTAAAATTATTAGAGAAAGTTCTAGTTGGAAAAATGATGTTAAAAATGTTATTAATAGTATTCCAAGAGATGAATTTACTTTAGATGATGTTTATTTGTGTGAAAAACAGTTACAAGAGCTACATCCAGATAATTTCCATATAAAAGATAAAATTAGACAACAATTACAATTTTTAAGAGATGATGGATTTATTGAATCTATAGACAAAGGAGTATATAGAAAAAAATAATTACTTTAATACATAAGAATGTTCATTAAATGAAAAATAAAACTTAGTAGTAAAACATGCCTTTAAATAAGAGGTATGTTTTTTTATGACAATAAATAAACAAATAAAAATTAAAAATGAATACTTTAGTGATAATGATTTTCAAGATATTATATATAATTATCTAATTAAGATGTTTAATATTTCTAATAACGATTTTGAAATGTTTTAAGAATGTAATATAGATATAATGTTTTGGAGGACTTTTTATATGAACTAAATGGATAGGAGGAATATGCCTAATGATTCTAGCCATAAATTCAAAAATATGAATTAGGCAGTGAAAGCGTTATTAATCAAAGAAATATATTAACATCTTATTTAAAAGTTAATCATTATGTTTTAACGGAAGAATATATCGATGATGGATATTTAAGGACTTTTTGATAGACCTGGATTTCATAAATTAATTGAGGATATTAACAATAAAAAATTAACATGGTAATAGTCAAAGATTTATCTAGATTAGGTAGGGATCATGTTATGATAGTGCTAAAAGACAAGCTAGTAATGCTTCCTCCATATTCATTCTTGTATGTAATGGTTATTATAGTAAGCAAGATTCGTATAAAATTAGAGATGTATTACATTCAAAAAAATTGTAGGAGAATTTATTGAAAGCAAACTATCTTATGATATATGAGAGATTCTAATGAAAAAGGACGCTTAATACTTGATACAAAGGTTGCGGATAATGTTAGAAATATATTTAAGCGGCTTAGTGGAGGATTAAATTTAAAAAAATAGCTAGCAAATTAATACATTAGGAATAGAAACGTCTCATAATTCTCAAAGAATCCAAAAGTGGAACTATGATACTATTAAATGTATATTACAAAATCGGATTTACACTGATGATATGGTTCCAAATAAAGAGGCAAAAATAAATTATAAATCTAAAAAAATACAATTGGATGAATCTAATTGGATAATCGTTTAAAATACCCATGAACCAATTAGTGGATAAAGCAACATTTTTTGAAATAGGCTGTAAGCGGAGATATGCAATACCTAAAACAAAAACAAAGAGAGAAAAGAGACTATTAGAAAATCTCTTTATTTGTAAAGATGTGGTATTATTCTAATATTTGAACCTCATTTACCTTAATTGGTGTATCTTATAAACTAACTTTTGATAAAGCCATTATTATGTTAAGTGATGGAGGTAAAAAAGATGATATTTTATGGTTTACATTACATGAAATATAAACATAGTAAAAAGGAGAACTTTGGTGATTTAGAGGATGCAAAAACAAATGATAATGAATTAGAAACAGATGAATTTGCAAAAAATATATTAATTCCAAATAGTATATAAAATGAATTTGTTAAAAGCAATGTTTTTATTGATGAAAAAATTATAAAAAATATTTCTAAAAAAATAATATTTTTGTTGGAATAATTGTAGGTAGATTACAAAAGAATGTAATAATTGTTGATTATAGAATTAAGTTCTTTTATCTTTAGTGTCTAAATAGTTTTTTTCTCATAGATTATAATGAGGTGACTAACTATGAAGAAAGTCGTAATTGACAGTGGTCATGGAGGTATCGGTTAAATCCAAAAATAGAAGAAATGACTATTTTGGTAAGTAAATACAAGAGTTTAAGGT
>CANQAU010000014.1 GCA_947588935.1 uncultured Bacilli bacterium | reverse complement strand
TATTTATAATTTTCACAGTTTGAATTGATATATTTGTCAATTTAGAAAACACACTTGTATATTGACAATCAATATACGTGTGAAAATAATTTTATTATTTTTAAAATTTAGATAAATAAGGTGATATAATAACAAATTAAAAGGAGATGGTATTAATGTCAGAGAAAGAGTTAAGTAATTATATTTATGCACTATTGAATAAATCCGAAGAAGCGTACTTAATGTCTATTGAAATTATTAACAAACCAACTATAAATTATCGAACAGAAGGTTTTTGCTTTTTTATCTGCAATGCATGGGAATTGTTATTAAAGGCATATCTTATTAATAAAGCCAAAGACATTAATGTCATTAATTATAAGGATGATTCTAATAGAACAATTGGACTTGATGAATGTGTAGAAAAGATTTTTACTAGCACAACAGACAAAACTAAAAATAATATATCATTCATTAGAAATATAAGAAATAAAGCTACGCACCTTATTTTACCTGAATATGATTATATATTATCTCCCGCATTTCAAAGATGTCTTACAAATTATAATAAATTTTTTAAAAAGCAATTTCCTAATTATAATCTAAATGAAAAAGTAACTCCTTATATTGCTCTAGTGAATCCAGGCAATAATGAAGATGTGTCATCATTAATATTAAATCCAGCAAATTTATTATTACTTGATAGATTAAAAAAAGAGTTAAATTCTGATGAATCTTTGGGTCAAACATTAAGACTAATTTCTACAAAAAAAGAATCTGAAGCGGACATTAAATATGCAATTGTAAAAGATAGTAAAGATTTAGCAACCATTATTAATGTTCCAAAGGATATTGAAAAAACGCATCCATACACTACAACTGATGTAGTAAAAAAAATAAAAGAAACTTTGGAACTATCTCTTGGACCTAATCATGGATTTACTCCAAATAAATTTCAAGATATTTGTAAAAGAAAAAACATAAAAAGTAATCAAGATTATTGTTATTTATTTGAATATTCAAAAAGCAAAATTTATAAATATAGTGATATAGCAATTGAATATATTAGTCAAGTTTACATTGAAGAATTTAAAAATCAAAAAAAAATATGAATAATAAACAATTTTGTGTTATAATATATTTGTAGATGGGATACTTGTGAGGGAATACCGATGTGTTGGCATAGCCAGTAAGCATACTTAGTATGTGAGAATTCATCTCGCCTGGGGTACCCATCGTTTTTTTGATAAATTAAAAGTTGTCGAACTTCTTCCTTTAGAGCACCAGATTGATGGATACTCGGAGAAATACGAGTCAAGATAGAAAACGTACTTAAGAAAAGTGCGTTTTTATATGATTATATATTGGTCAAGCAAATTTTCATCAAATAAAAAAGATACATTTGATCGGGTTAATCAAATGCAATCCCCTTATTTAGGATAGCATCAAATATATCCAGTAGCATTATATACGTTGTTATCCTCCTTCCTTTGGGACTCAGAAGAATAGTAAACTCGATCGCTTGTCGTTCGAGTTTTAAAATGCTTTCATTTATGCTATGATTTGAATAAAGCAAACACAAAAAAAGAGGTGCCTATGAAAAATTACAAAAAATATATCTTTGATTTAGATTATACTTTATTAATTCCAGATTGGTCTAAAGAAGATGATTATTTAAAAAAGCATATACCTTTAGAAAAACAACAAGATTTCTTTAAACAAAAACAATCGATATTAAATCAATATGAATTCCAATTTCCAAAATATGATCCAAAAACACTGAGTGCTTTTTTTAAAGATTATGGATTTGATATCAGTGAAGAAGTCATAAATGGCTGGATGATCTATAATGGGGAAAATATAATCGATGAAGTAGTCGACGGAGTCATCGATTTATTGAAATATTTAAAAGCCCAAAATAAAGAAATTGTCATTCTCACGAATTGGTTTAGTAAAACGCAAATTCCGAGACTAAAAAGAGCAGGTATATATGATTATATCGATGCAATCATTGCAGGAGAGGATGCGATGAAACCTAGTTTAGAATCTTTTAAACGAGCAATTGGAACAACAAGAAAAGAAGAATGTATTATGATTGGTGATAGTATAAAAAGTGATAAATTGGGTGCTGAAAATGCAGGTATCGATAGCTATATAATAGATAAAAATCATCGTATTAAGGATTTATTACAAATGATCCATCAATAATCAAGAAAGAACAAAGTTAGAAAAAAGATCCAAAAAAATTAGGATAAAAAAGATACATGAATAATTTGATCAAAATATAAACTAGAAGTATCATCAAAAAGAATTCTTTTCTCCGAATGACATATTTGAACAATACAAGACTCTTTAACTTGTAATCTTCCTTTTTGATAATAGACAATATGCATGGGAATTTTCGAATGAAATCCCTCTAAAAGTTCTTGTTCCATTTCCCAAATCTGATCTTCACTCATGATAGGTTTGGGAATTTTACTTTTTTCATAAACCAGCGCCGAAACCATTTTTTGAGTAGAAACAATCGAATCAAATGGCATCCATTTCATCATTCCGCGGTCTTTCATGCACTGTGTCCTCCAATCTTTTTATTCCGTTCGCGAATCGTCGAATCGGGAAGTAAACTAGAAGCTTTTAACAAACTATTTTTTCCAAATTTTAATTTCACTTCATCAATGGCTTCATGAAATTGTTCATTTTTTTTCTTTTCCTCAAAATCTTCAAATATGGTCAGTTGAACACCTAATTTTTTACTTAATTTTCCAACATGAATGGATAACTTACGAATGGGCAGTTCTTCATAATATCGATCAAAAAGAATCGAACAACATTGAAAAATCATATCTGCATCATCAGTTGGAAAATTAAGTTTCATCGTATGATAGAAACCTCCACCAACAGCTTTCGAATAACCAACCCCAAATCCTACAACGCTCCCTTCCAAATGATTTTGCCGTAATCGTGCACATATCACATCAACCATTTCTCTCAAGATCAGTTTTCCATTCTCTTCGCTATAATCTTTAAATAACACCTGACTATGACTAATGGATTTTTCTTTTTTGGAAAGTTGAAAATCCTGAATGCAGGAATGATCAATTCCATTGGCATGATTCCATAATTCAGCGCCCATCACCCCATATTTTTCCTTTAACTTGTTTTCATCATAATGGGCAAGATCACCAATCGTATAAATACCCAGACGATTTAAATTTCTCTCCATTCTCGGCCCAATTCCCCACATTTTCGAAAGAGGAGTAATCGTCCATAATTTCGTAGGAACATCTTGCATACTCCATTTGGCAATTCCATTTTTGTATCTCTTGGCATCCACATCCATCGCAACTTTTGCCAAAAGAAGATTCGGTCCAATTCCACAAGTAGCAGTAAGCCCAGTCTTTTCCTCGATGGTTTTTAAAATGAGTTCTGCTAATTGTTCATCGTTTTTTTGATAAAAATGAAGATAGCTCGTAACATCCAAGAAACATTCGTCAATAGAGTAGACATGCAAATCTTCTTTGGCTACAAAATCTAAATAGATACTAACCACTTCTTTACTTTTTTGTAAATACAAATTCATGCGCGGTTTTACAATTTGATAAGAAATCGATTTGGGAATTTCATAAAGACGAATCCTTCCTGGAATGCCCATTTTTTTTAAATAGGGAGTAACGGCAAGGGTAATCGCACCTCTTCCTTGATTCGGATTTGCCACAACAAGAGGAACCTCAAAGGGATTGAGTCCTCTTTCAACACATTCGCATGAAGCAAAGAAGCTTTTTAAATCGATACATAAAATATGTCGTTCGTTCATAACGTCCCTCACTCTCCAAAAGAACAAATGTTCTACAAAAATTATAACAGAAAAAGAAAAGAGTACAAGAGCCAAAATGTGGAAATTGCCGAATAGATAAATTTCTGTTATACTAGAAATGTGATAGTATGAAAGAAAAATGGAATTCAGAAAAATATCAAATATGGATGAAGAGAGTAAGACGCTTAAGTGACGAGCAATATCGGAAATTTCAAGGGAAATTAGTAACATCAAAATATGAAATTTTGGGAGTTCGTGTTCCCATCTTGAAAAATCTGGCCAAAGAAGTAACAATGACGGATATTGATAGCTTTTTTAAAATATCCAAAATGGATTACTATGAAGAAATCATGATTCGCGGATTTGTCATCGCCGACATTTTAGATGAAGATTTATTCTGGAAATGTTTCTATCAATTTATTCCTTATATTGACAACTGGGCCATGTGCGATGCTTTTTGTGGCGCTCTGGCCATTATGAAAACAAAAAAAGAACAACATTTTCCAAAAATCATCGAGTTACTAGATCGAGAAGAACCGTTTATTATTCGTGTCGGATTAGTCATTATCTTAAATTACTATATTGAAGAAAAGTATCTAAAAGAAATTCTTCGCCACATTGATAAATTGCAAACCGATCATTATTACGTCAATATGGCCTCAGCCTGGGTATTATCAGAAATGTATACAAAATATCCAAAATTTACTGATAAATATTTTCAGATTACCAAAGTAAATGATGTAACCATGAACCGAGCAGTTCAAAAAATCAGAGAGTCCAATCGAATTAGTCAAGAATTAAAAGACCACGTCAAAAAATACAAAAGGAGAGTAGAAAATGGGAAAAAGCAAAAGAATTCTCAAAATAATTAGCATTTTCTTAATCCTCATGGGTACGTGTGGGTGTGGACAAAACCATACCGAAGGCACAATAGATCATATCAAATATCAAGAAACTGAAGAAAAAACCAATTATATTAAAATTGAAATGAAGACCCAAGACATTATGATTGCCGAATTATATCCAGAAATTGCCCCGATTACCGTCGAGAATTTTCAAAAATTAGTCTCTGAAAAATTTTATGACAATTTAACCTTCCATCGAATCGTCAAAAATTTTATGATTCAAGGAGGAGATCCGACCGCAACAGGAACAGGAGGATCCAAAGAAACCATCAAAGGAGAATTTAGTGCAAATGGATTTCAAAATGAATTAAGTCACGAAAGAGGCGTTCTTTCGATGGCTAGAAATAATGATGTCAACTCTGCCTCCAGTCAATTCTTTATTTGTCAAGTAGATGTTCCTTCCTTAGATGGCTCTTATGCGGCTTTTGGAAAACTCATTGCTGGATTTGATACCTTAGATAAACTGGCAAATACCAAAGTCAAACAAGATGGAGAAACCCCGGTAGCCAAACCTATCATAAAAAGCATCCGTTTCGTTACCGTCGAACAACAAGATGAATTTGACAAAAAATAAAAATTTTACTAAACTAATGGCATCTAGACGTAGCCAGAAAATTCTCAGAATCAAAAGAGAAAATAAAGGTGGTACCGCGGCGAAGGCCGTCTTTCATAGTACGACCTTTTTCTTTAGAAAGAAGGAAAATGATGAATCGTAAAGAATATGCAGATTTTTTAGTACCAAATATTCAACATGATACTGAATATTATGAAAAAAAATATCCAAAAAGAAATTTAAAAGAAGGCGCCATTGTCGTTCGGGTTGCCCCAAGTCCAACGGGATTTGTTCATTTTGGAACCCTGTTTCAAGGCCAAGTAAATCATAACTTAGCAAAAAATTCGGGTGGTGTTTTCATGCTCCGGATTGAAGATACAGACCAAAAAAGAGAAGTAGAAAATGGAATTTCAGAAATCATCGAAGCCTTTAGGTTTTATAACATCACTTATGATGAAGGACCAATCAGTAAAACCGAAGAAAAAGGAAATTATGGACCATATACACAAAGTAAAAGAAAAGATATTTACGGTGCTTATGTAAAATCTTTAATAGAAAAGGATTTAGCATATCCCTCTTTTATTACCGAAGAGGAATTAGAAAACCTTCGTCATGAACAAGAAGTTTCCAAAAGTCGAATCGGCTATTATGGAAGATTTGCCACAGATCGAAACTTACCAATGGAAGAAGTCATTCAAAAAATAAAAAATGGTGAAAAATATGTCATTCGTTTAAAATCTCCTGGAAATTTTGACCATAAGATAACCTTTTATGACTTAGTAAAAGGAAAAGTAGAAATGCCAGAAAATGATATTGATCATGTCATATTAAAAGGCGATGGATTGCCAACTTATCACTTTGCCCATGTAATTGATGATCACTTAATGCATACGACTCACATCACCAGAGGAGATGAATGGTTAAGTAGTTTACCAATCCATATTCAAATGCATGAAATGCTAGGTTTTGAAGTACCACAATACGCGCACATTGCTCCAATTATGAAAGAGGAAGATGGAAAACGAAGAAAAATCAGTAAACGAAAAGATCCAGAGGCCAATGTCTTCGAATTCAAAAAACAAGGAATTCCAATCGAAGCCGTCAAAGAATATCTAATGACATTATCCAATTCCAATTTTGAAGCTTGGTTTGAAGAAGATGAAACCAAAGAGATTGATCATTTCCCAATAACATTTGAAAAAATGAATGTAGCAGGGGCCCTTTTTGATATGGAAAAAATCATCAACTTAAGTAAAAATTTCATTGCCCGTTTAACGGCAGAAGAATTTTTTCAACGGATTTTAAATTGGGCAGAAGAATATGATACCAACTTTGCCAATATCTTAAAAAAAGAAAAACAAGATGCCATACGCATATTAAATATTGAACGTGGAGGAATCAAACCACGAAAAGATTATAGTTCATACAGTGATGTTCATAAAAACATTTGGTATATCTTCGATGAAGAATTTCATCCAAAAAAAGAAGAATACGAATTTGATAAAATTACAGATCCAGAAGAAATCAAAATCATTTTAAAAACGTATTTAGAAAAATATTACAACGAAGAAGATACACAAGATGTTTGGTTTGATAAAATAAAACAGATGACACAAACCCTTGGATATGCCGCCAATATGAAAGAATACAAACAAAATCCAGAAAAATACAAAGGAAATGTCGCCGATATTTCCACCGTCATCCGCGTCGCTGCGACAAGTAAAAAACAAACGCCAAATTTGTATGATATTTTACAAATCCTTGGAAAAGAAAGAATTCAAAAACGTTTTGCAAAATGGATGTAAACATCCATTTTTTCTTTTTATCAAAAATCTTTTTGATAGACAAACGACAAGAAGAAACGTATAATAAACCATCGAAAGGACTTACGCATGCAAACAATTATCTTATCAGAAAAGGAAATCAAACAACTTCCCATTGTAAAAGAAGGCAAAGAAAACGTTCGAATGTTTTCTCCAACCGAAGTAATCAAAACATTAGATCCACTATATCAAAAATATCCACAATTTCAAATTGAACGAAAATATGATTTAAGTGAACGTTTCGAAGAAATACCGGAATTAGTATTACCAAAAAAGAAAGTAAAAAACCAACATCAAGAACTTCTCGGAGCCATATATGATTACTGTCCTTACCCATCGTTAAATGATTGTCAAGAAGAAGAAAATTTAAATCTTCAACACTACCTAACAAGATATCAAAAATTAGAAGACATCCTAAAAAGATGTAGTAAGAACAACATCATCATTCCCGATTTTAATTCTGCAGACAATATTTTAGTAACCAAAGACAGTTATCGCCTTATTGATTATGAAGATATGCAAATTGAAGATTGTCCAACACCGGTATATTCTTCATTAATTCCGTTCCATTTAATCCGCAAGAAAAAATATTATCAAAATTTATTGTATACAGAAGAATTTTCCAAAATGTCCATCATCTCTTTATTTTTAATCGATGCCTTAGAATTTAATTTTGCTCAATTTTATGAACTTTTCACCATGATTCCCTATGCCAGTCAACAAACATTAGAATTGTTTGGAATTACGGAATGCGAAAGTTTAAGAAAGAAAATCATCAAACTATTAAGTCCCAAAACGCCAAATGAATGGCTAGAGGATACACTAGAAGAACTAAAAAATTACACAATCATTCGAGACGAACAAGAACAATGTCGAAGACTTAAAAAGAAATAAGGAATTACTTTTTTTTCGGTAATTCCTTTTTCATATCTATAAATGTAACTAACAATTTCTTATTTTTACATTGGATATTAATAGATGAATTTATTTTTTCCTTCGCTATAATAGTAAGCGATTCACCTTCTTTTAAAATAAGATAATGTCTATTCGAAATATGTTCTTTTTGAATTTTCAAATCTTCACCTTCTTATGCGACATATAGTGCCGTGATTTAAGATAAATATAACATTCTCTCGTTATAATTTCAATGGAATGGTGGATGAAGAATGAAACTGAATGTCAAAGATTATTCCAATGGCGACATTATTCGTTTTCTAAGAGAATACGCTAGTTTAACACAACAAGAACTTGCCGATAAAATTAATAAACATGTCAGAACCATTCAAAGATACGAAAAAGAAGATATTAAAATAGATTTAAACATGATTCGAGAAATTTGTGAATTATGTGACTTAAACTTAACCATTGAATCCAAAATGAAATCGAAAAAATAACTTTTCACAAAAGTTATTTTCTTTTACTTAAAATCATTTCTGTGTATAATAAAAGCAGAATAGAGTGAGATTATGTATTTTAATAAATCAGAGAAAGAAATCTTCCATTTACTAGATACGACGAAAGAAGGAATCAGTGATAAAACCGCCGCAAAAAGAATTGAAAAATACGGAAAAAATATCTTACCAGAAAAAAAATTAGATAGTATTTTTACCATCGTCAAAAATGAATTAAAAGATCCAATAATCGGTTTATTACTAATTTGTGTAATAGCCTCTTTCCTTGTGAATGAAATCACTGATGCCATCGCCATCTTGCTCATTATCATCATCGATATTATCATGGGAACGTATCAAGAAAATAAAGCCAATCATACTGCAGCATCCTTAAAAAATCTAATCAAAAATACAACCAAAGTCATCCGAGATGGAAAAACCATCGAAATCGATACGGAGGATGTTACCCTAGGAGACATCATCCTATTAGAATCCGGAGATAAAATTAGTTGTGACATACGTCTTTTAAAGACTCAAAATTTTTCGGTGAATGAATCGATTCTAACGGGAGAAAGCTTCGCCATTTCCAAAAATGAAAAAAGAATCAATAAAGAAAATATACCAATCACAGAACAAAAAAACATGGTCTTTGCAGGGACGTCGGTCACAACGGGAAGAGCCATCGGAGTCGTCACCGGAATTGGTCTTCAAACCGAAATTGGCAAAATTGCCGATAGTTTAAACGAAACCAAAGAAGAAAAATCGCCATTATCTATTCGTATGGAAAAACTATCCAAGCAAATCAGTCTTTTAATTTTAGGAATAGCAAGTATCCTAACCATTTTATTAATCAGCAAATCCCTTCCATTTGAAAATGTGTTTTTATCCGTTGTAGCCCTTGCGGTTTCAGCAATGCCAGAAGGATTACCTTTAGCATTAACGATGGCGTTAACCATCGCTGCCAATAAAATGGCCAGTAAAAATGTCATTGTAAGAAAACTCAGTGCTGCCGAATCACTCGGATCTTGCACGGTCATAGCCTCTGATAAAACGGGAACGCTAACCGTCAATGAACAAACCGCCAAAAAAATCATCTTGCCAAATGAAGAAATATATGACATTTCCGGAACCGGCTATGATCCAACAGGAATCGTTACAGGACCGGATATTTCTCATGCCAAAGAAATTGCCTTTTTAGGATATATCAATAATGAAGCAATCATAACAAAAGAGAAAAAGTTAGGAGACTCTATTGACATCGCTTTTCAAATTTTAGCGCAAAAAATGAAATTGAAAAAAGAAGGAAAAATCCAAGAACAAATTCCTTATGAATCGGAAAAAAAATATTCAGCGGTTTTCTTTGAATATCAAAAAGAAATCTATTGTACCGTCAAAGGATCTTTTGAAACGGTCAAATCTTTTTGTAAGCCAATGAGTTTCGATGAGAAACAAAAGCTTGAAAAACAAAATGAAAATTTAGCAAAAGATGGCTACCGTGTCATTGCCATCGCTTGTGGAAAAATAGAAAAAAAAGAATCCTATCAAGAAAAGAATATCAAAAATCTAACCTTTAAAGGACTCGTCGGATTTATCGATCCCATTCGCCCAGAAGCACTTGCTTCCATAAAAGAATGTAAAGAAGCAAAAATATCCGTATGTATGATAACAGGAGATCATCCACTCACGGCATTTCATATTGCCAAAGAATTAGAATTAGTAAACGAATTCGAAGAAGTAACAACAGGAGAAGAACTCGAAAACAAATATCATCAAGATCCAAAGAAATTTTCCGACTGGATTTTACAAAAAAAAGTCTTTGCCCGTGTAACACCCATCCAAAAATTACATATCATTGAAGCTTTAAAACAAAAAGGTCACTTTGTTGCCGTCACCGGGGATGGCGTCAATGATGCTCCAGCTCTCAAAAGTGCCAATATTGGGATCTCGATGGGAAGTGGCACCGACATTGCTAGAGAAACTTCCAATTTAATTATTGCCGATGATAACTTTAAATCGATTGTGATGGGCATAAAAGAGGGAAGAGTGGCATATGCCAATATTCGAAAAATCATTTATTTTTTAGTATCGTGTGGTTTCGCCGAAGTTTTGTTCTTTTCGCTTTCGATTTTATGCAATTTGCCATTACCACTCGTTGCCATTCAACTTCTTTGGTTAAACGTTGTGACAGATGGAATCCAAGACTTTGCCCTCTCTTTCGAAAAAGCGGAAGACGATATCATGAAACAACCACCAAGAAGTCCAAGCGAATCCATATTTAATAAAAACTTACTCCAAGAAATATGTGTATCTGGATTATTTATTGGTTTATTAGTTTTCTTCGTTTGGTATTTCCTAATAAATATCTTACATCTAGATTTATTAAAAGCGAGAACGTATATCATGTTACTCATGGTCTTTATTCAAAATATTCATGTCTTTAATTGTCGAAGTGAAAAGAAATCAGCTTTTTCTGTACCACTCAAAAACAATTGGTTCATTGTTCTAGGGGTAATCGGCTCAATTACTTTACAAGTGCTCGTCATGGAAGTTCCCATCTTATCAAATTTATTACAAATGACACCGATTTCATGGCTTGATATGTTATATTTTTTGATATTATCTATCCTTATTTTAATTGCCATGGAAATCTATAAACGGATAGATAAAAATAACGACTCCAAAAAAATTCGTTAACCCTTTGAAGCAAGGCATCCTCGCCAAATGCACCATCATCAAAAAACGTACTTGTTAAAAGTACGTTTTCTATTTTTACTCGGATTTTCTGAGTTTTCTATCTTTATGGTGGCCCGTATGGGATTTGAACCCATGAAACTACCGCCTTGAGAGGGCGGCGTGTTAAACCGCTTCACCAACGGGTCAAATACAAATAGTATTTTAACATAAAGCCAAGAGAAGTACAAGCATCGTTTGTCGAATTTAAGAACACGAAAAAAAACAATTAATTGTTTAAAAATAAAAAGTTATCCGTTATAATGAAACAAAGGAAGTGCAGTATGTTAACATTAGAACATGTCACAAAATATTACGACCAATTAAAAGCCGTGGATGATCTTTCTTTTGAAGTCAAAAAAGGAGAAATCTTTGGCCTTTTAGGAGTCAATGGAGCAGGAAAGACAACCACCTTTCGAATGATTATTGGTTTACTTGCCAAAGATAATGGAACCATTTTATTAGATGGCAAACCAATTGATTATAACGTTACAGATAAAATAGGATTTCTAACCGAAGAAAGAAGTCTTTTAACAAAACTAACGGTAAAAGAACAGGTCATTTATTATGGCGTATTAAAAGGAATGGATGAAAAAAACATATTAAATCGACTCGACTACTGGTTAAAACGCTTTCACATCGAGGAATATAAAAATCGCAAAATCAAAGAATTAAGTAAAGGAAATCAACAAAAAATTCAATTTATTACAGCCATTATCAATGATCCTGAACTTTTGATTTTAGATGAACCGTTTACAGGATTAGATCCCATTAACGTAGAACAGTTCATGGAAGTCATAAAAGAATTAAAAGAAAAAAATACCATCATTATCTTTTCTTCCCATCGCATGGAGCATGTCGAATTGTTCTGTGAAAAATTAGTCATTTTAGTTCATGGGAAAAGTGTATTATCCGGTTCTTTAAAAGAAATCAAAAAATCATATCAAAAGAAAAATATTCATATTCAAGCAGATGTCGATATCTCAAAATTAAAAGAAATAGAAGGCGTCATCGATGTCGAAAAAACAGCAGAAGATTACATTGTCAAAATTAAAGACCAAGAATCCATCAGCAACGTCTTTAACTATATTAAAAAATGTCAAAATGTAACCGAGTTCCGAGTAGAAGATCCGACATTAAATGAGATTTTCTTAGAGAAAGTGGGGGTATTATATGAAGACTAAATTAAAATTTTTAGTAAAACAAAGTTTAGGAAAAAAAATCAAAACCAAATGGTTTAAAATTGCCAATATTCTCGTTTTGATTTGCTTAATCGCCATTGCCAACATTGATCGCATCGTCACCTTTTTTGGAGGAGACTTTGAAGAAAAACAAGAAATTATACTCATCGATCATACCAACTCTTATGATTTCTTTTCATCTTATTTTTTATCAATGTCCAATTCATTAGGAGAGATGAAAAATTATGAAATTCAAAAAAGTACAGAAAACATTGAAAAATTAAAAGAAGGACTAAAAGAAGAAGACCGAGTCATCATCACACTTGATTTTGATTCAGAAAATTATTTAAAATCACAAGTCATAACCTATAATCCAATTGATACCATCACCTATCAATTACTATCGACCACCATCAATCAATTAAAAAGTAATATCGTGATTCAAACAAGCAATATGTCTCCAGAAGAAATAAATGCCTTAACAAGTCCGGTAGAGATTGAAAAAATTACGACAAATGAAGAAGTCGAAAATGCAGAATCCCAAGATATTATTTCAGTAGGAGTAATTCTCGTCATTATCATGCCATTTTTCTTTTTAATCACCATGCTTACACAAATGATTGGAGCAGAAATCAATGATGAAAAATCAACAAGGGGAATGGAAATTATCATTTCCAATGTATCTCCAAAAGTTCATTTTTTATCCAAAATTATTGCTTCAACCATCTTTGTCGTCGTTCAAGGACTTCTCTTAGTGGTATATGCCATTCTTGCTTTTGCTATTCGAATGCTATTAAATGGCGTTACGCAGACTTCTGGCATGGAAATATCAGGAATGATAGGGGATTTATGGCAAACCATTTTACAAAGTGGAGTATTACATTTATTAGGACAAGGCTTACCACTAATCTTAATTTTATTCTTAGCATCTTTCTTACTCTATGCGATTCTTGCTGGAGTTTTAGCCAGTATGACAACCAGCGTGGAAGATTACCAACAACTTCAAACTCCTTTAATGATTATTTTGTTAATTGGTTATTATGTAGCCATCATGGCATCGACTTTTGAAGGATCCTTATTTATTAAAATTTTATCTTTCATTCCAATGATTTCCTTTTTAGTAGCACCAGTCATATTCATATTGGGACAAACAACGCTAATGGAACTGTTCATCTCGACCATCTTCAGTGTCCTTTTCTGCTTCATCTTATTCCATTATGGCTTACGAATTTACAAAGTAGGAATATTAAATTATAGTAGCAGTAAACTATGGAAAAAAATTATGAAATCCGTGAAAAAAGCCTAAAACGCTTTTTTTCTTTTGCATAAATGACCCCAGTTCGATATAATGATAAAATAGGTGGTTCATGATGGCATTAAAGTATCGAAGAACGCTCATAATTATTGCATTACTCATATCGATTTTCATTAGTTTTTTCTGCTTTTATTTAGGATATCAAAATTATTTAGAGCCAAAACTAGGAAATTTTCAAATTCAAGAAGTAATCAGCAAAGAGCAAATGTTTTATTTAAAAATTACCCCTTCTCATAATGCCATCAAATATCATGTCAACATCACCAATCAAAAAGGTGAAAAAATTTTTGAAACGACTAGTACCGAGACCGAAATTCCCTTAAAAGGGCTCATTGCCAACTATGGAGATGATTTAAAAGTTCAAGTCCTCGCAGAAAATAAAACGGGAACTCAAAAAAGTGCAGAAATATTCAATTATCACTGGAATCACGCCAGTTTTATCAACTTTAATTCCAGATATTTAAATACATCGACCGGATTAAGTTTATTGTTATATGGATATTTACAAGACGAAACCTACACCGTAAAACTCGAATATCTAAATGAAATGATTTATCAAAAAGAGATTACCTCGGATAACGTTTTTGTTCCGTATGAAGTCATTGGTTCCTATGCTGGAAGAATTACCGCCAAATTGTATCAACAAGATCAAACGCTCATTCACGCTTATAATTTTTATGTAAATACACCACAAGTAGGAAAAATTCATCTAGACTCTCCTGTAAAAGATGCCTCGACTAGATGGGATGATATCACTTTTTCCATCACCGGTGGAGAAAATGCAACCAATTATCGCTTGTATATTTATGAAGAAGAAAAGCTAACGAATACAATCGAATTACCAGTCGAAACGAAGAGTTATACATTGCCAGCAACTTTTTTAAACGAAGAAAAGAACTATACATTTACCATTGAAGCAGCATACAAAGACTATCAAGAAATATTCGAAACGGATACACTACACACATATGTTGGCAAAAAAGAAACGACAAAACCTGTCAGCGTTTCCCATAATCCAGACTATATCAAAAAAGGTACCGAAGTTACATTGCATTCTCGAAATTCGGATGCAACCATTTATTATACGACAGATGGATCAACGCCGTCGACCAAGAGCAAAGTATACAGTCAGCCCATTTCCATTACAGAAGATGTCACCATCAACACCTATGCCGTCAGTAAAAATCGGTATGATAGTGAAGTCAATCATTATGACTTTCATATCGGTGAAAAAAATCTAGTCATTTATTTAAGCCCATCCAATCAATATTTAAATTACGGAGTAAGAAGTGTGGGCTACACCAATGAAATGCGCGAAATGAATAATATTGCCAATATTGTGGCCGATGTCTTAAAAGAAAATGGCGTAACGGTTTACAAAAATCGTTCCAGTGGCAATATCAATGAATGGTTAAGAGAAAGTAATTATGTGAAAAGTGACTTGCATCTAGCCATTCACTCCAATGCTTCCAGTACCAACGAAGCAAGGGGAATTGAAATCTATATCGATGATGCCACGAGTAAATCTTTGTCCATCGCCACTCATATTTATGAAAATTTATATCAAATTTATCCTGCTCGGAATGAAGCGTATACCAATCGGGGAATCAAATATGCTTATGGCTCTTTAGGAGAAGTAAACGATAACTATATTTCTTGTGGGGCATTAATTGAAATTGCATATCATGACAATGCCGAAGATGCCAAATGGATGGTCGAAAACAGAGAAGAAATTGGAAATAATATTGCACAAAGTATTCTTTCCTATTATAATTAGAGAAAGGATGTGTTCCATATGAAATTAATAAGTTTTGCAATTCCCTGTTACAATTCAGAAGAATATATGGCACACTGTATCGAAACCATTTTAACTGCCAAAGATCAAGTAGAAATTATTATCATCAATGACGGAAGTAAAGATAACACTCTAAAAATCGCCAACGAATATGCCAAAAAATATCCCAAAATCATCAAAGCAATTGATAAAGAAAATGGGGGTCATGGATCAGGTGTTAATAAAGGATTAGAGTGTGCAACAGGATTGTATTATAAAGTTGTAGATAGCGACGATTGGGTAAGTGAAGAATCATTAAAAGAGATATTAAAGAAAATAGAAGAGTTTCATCGTCAAAAACAGTCTGTTGATATGCTCATTGCCAATTACGTATACGAAAAAGACGGATCTACCAAAGTGGTTTCTTATCAAAATTTGCCAGAAAATCAAATTTTTACTTGGCAAGACACCCAAAAATTTAAAATTGGGGAATATTTACTCATGCATTCGGTTTTTTATCGCACAGACTTTTTAAAGAAAACCAAAATCAAATTACCAGAGCATACATTTTATGTAGATAACATTTTTGTTTATTATCCTCTTCCAAGAGTGAAAACGATGTATTACTTAAATACTGATTTCTATCGTTATTTCATTGGCAGAGAAGATCAATCAGTCAATGAAAGTGTCATGATAAAACGAATTGATCAACAAATTCGTGTGACCAAAATGATGATTGAATTTGGAAGTCCATTAAAATATAAAAAGGAAAATCCCAAACTTTGCAGTTATGAATTGCATTATCTTGCCATCATGATGAGTATTTGTACCATATTATTAAAAATTGAAAATACGAAAGAAAGCAAATTAAAACAGAAAAAACTATGGCAGGACTTAAAAGCCTATGATAAAAAGTTATATCGTAAATTACGGTATCAATCTCTCGCGACGCTTACTTGTCTACCAAGATGGATTGCCGTGCCTGGCTACCACATTGCCCAAAAAATATATAAATTTAATTAGAAAGGAGATTTTCATGCAAAATAAATTATTACTCGTCGATGGCCAAGATCTCCTTTTTCAAATGCTTTTTGGGATGCCAAATAAAATTTTAGGAAAAAATGGTCAAAATATTGAAGGAGTATGGGGGTTTACTCAAGCACTTTTAAAAATGATCGACATGTTCAAACCAACCCATATTTTAGTGATTTTTGATAAAGAACATAAAAAAGTGAAAAGAAGTCCAAGTGACTTTTATAAAAACTTGCAAAATGAATCCGAAGAAAAAGAAGAAAAAAATCCCTTAATCATTTTGCCAGAAATCAAAAAAGTGTTAGAGGAGTTACACATCTCTTATTTTGAAACCAAAAAGGAATATGGATTAGAAGACTATATCAAAGAATATTGCAAACAATATGAAAACAAAAGTGATATCATCATTTCTTCTTGGGATTATGATTTAATCGGACTCATTAATGAACACGTTTCTTTATTGACATACAAAGGAAAAAGTTCCATTTTATATACCCCAGAAAAAGTAATGACCAAATGGAAAGTCAAACCAGAATTTTTTGCAGATTATAAAGCCCTTGTCGGAGATAATACAAACAATATCGCTGGTATCCCACGAGTAGGTCCCAAAATGGCCACCAATTTAATTAAAAATTATGGTCATGTCGAAGACATATTAAAAAACATTTCTTTAATCCCGAAAGAAAATGTTCGCTTGACACTGGATATTTTTCAAAAAGATTTATTACAGAATATTCAACTAATTCGTTTAAAAGGAACAAGTGATATTCCCATTACCTTAGAACATTTAAAATGGGAAAATGAAAAAACCGAAACAAAGGAAATACTAAAAAAAGTAGATTTGTTAGAAGCCTCTTGAAAAATATCCAAAAGAGGTGTAAGATATATCTTGCGATAAGGCATTTTAGCCCAAGCAGTAACAAGCGGTTATAAACGCCGTACATTTGCTTTTGCAAAAAGGTTTACCAAGCCGTAATTTTGGTTGCAGATTAGATCTTTCTAATCTTTTTTTTGCAAAAATAGGGGACTGTGTTACAATAAGGATGGTGATTTTTTATGTTAGAAATAAAACACATGAACGTTTATGCAGCAGATAAAAAAATAATTGATGATTTATCACTAACGATGAAAGATGGAGAAATTCATGCCATCATGGGTCCAAATGGCGTCGGAAAAAGTACCATTTGTAAAGCAATTTTAAAATGTCCTGGTTATGAAATCAAACAAGGAACCATTTTTTATGACAAACAAGATCTTCAAAAATTATCAACGACAGATATCAGTCGATTAGGAATTTTTTATATTAGTCAAACGCCCACAGCAATCGAAGGAGTCACCAATGCCGAAATGCTTCGTTTAGCACTCAGTGCCCGTACAAACGAAAAAATCGATATTTTCACATTTACCAAAAAATGTAATGAAATTTGTACCAAAATTGGTCTGCCTACAAGTTTTCTTCACCGAGCAATTAATGATGGCATGAGTGGCGGAGAAAGAAAGAAAAATGAATTGTTACACTTATGGCTTTTAGAACCAAAATGCATCATTTTAGATGAAATCGACTCTGGACTTGATGTTGACGCCTTAAAAACAGTGGCATCTTCAATCGCCGAATATTATGAGGAAAAGAAACCGAGCATTTTAATCATTACACATCATACCCAAATACTCGATATTATCAAACCAGATTTTGTACATATTTTATCCTCTGGAAAAATTGTAAAAACCGGAACCGCCCAATTAGCTTATCAAGTGGAAAAAGAAGGTTTTCAAAATCAATTGGAGGACAAAGGAATTAAGTAAAAATGGAAAAAGAGAATACACTAAAAATAGATGAACGAGAAATTACCTTAAAAAACTTTCAAGGAAATTTACAAATTGCTAGTGCATCCTGTCTTGTTCATCTTGTTGGAGAAAATAAAATAAAACATGTAGTACTATTACAAACAGAAAGCCTGACCTTTGATTTACAAGATCAATCGAAATTGCAGTTGGAAGATTTGTGGGAAAATTTGCCAAACAAATTCGAAGTAACCATTTATTCCCATAACCATACCGAGTTGGATTGGTCTTTGGCCATCAATCTGCAAAATCCATTAGAAATGAGCATCATAAATAATCTATGTGGAAACCAAAATCACAATAAATTACGGATAAAAGTAGTCAATGACACCGATTTTTCTTGTCAAATCAAAACGATTGGCCATATTCAAAAACAAACCCAAGAAAACGTCTTTTTAGAAGAACTAAAAGGACTGGCAAGTAAAACGACCAACATCACATTTCTTCCTCAACTCATCGTCGATAGCGATTCTGTAACAGCAAACCACAATGCAACCATCAAATGTTTCGATGAAGAAGAATTATTTTATTTACAATGTAAAGGCATCACAAAACCAGAAGCCAAAAAATTATTAAAAGAAGGATTTATAAATCGAAAAAGAAAACCCTAGGAGGTGAATTATGAACAGAGAAGATTTCCCAATGCTTCAAAAAGAAATTATCTATTTGGATAATGGAGCGACCACTTTTAAACCTCAGTGTGTAATAGACGCCATCGTCGATTATTATTCCAATTATTGTGCCAATGCCCATCGTGGAGATTATGACATTTCTTACCATGTAGATGAACAATATGAACTTACACGTGAAAAAGTTCAAAAATTTATTCATGCCAAAGAAAAAGAAGAAATTGTGTTTACCAGTGGGGACACAGAATCTCTAAATATGATTGCGAGAGGTTTCTTTGAAAATATCTTAGAAAAAGAAGATGAAATATTAATAACGCAAAGTGAACATGCTTCGAATGTTCTCCCTTGGTTTCGGCTTGCCAAAAAAATTGGCTGTCAAGTGAAATACATTCCGCTAGATGACCAGCACTACGTGACGATGGAAAATGTCAAAAAAAGCATTACACCTCATACCAAAATTATCTCTCTTGCTTATATTACCAATGTGATTGGCGACAAAAGACCCATAAAAGAAATTTGCCAGTATGCACATGAACACAACATTTTTGTCGTTGTCGATGGAGCCCAAAGCGTTGCTCATAAAAAAACCGATGTCCAAGATTTAGATGTTGATTTTCTTGTGTTCTCTGCCCACAAAATGTGTGGTCCAACCGGAGTAGGAGTTCTCTATGGAAAAAGAGAATTTTTAGAAGAATTAGAACCAATCAATTTAGGCGGAGGGATGAACGAATCTTTTGATTCGGTAGACGAAGTATTATTAAAACCGCTTCCCACAAGACTAGAAGCCGGAACGCCAAACATTGCTGGAGTCATCGGTCTTGGAGCAGCCATTGATTACTTAACTTCCATTGGCATGGAAAAGATTGAAGACTATGAACAACATTTAAGACGATACCTCGTTGACAAAATGATCAAAATTCCGCATATTGATATCATTAATATGGAAAGTGATAGTGCAATCGTTGCCTTTAATGTCGAAGGCATCTTTAGTCAAGACGTTGCTTACTATTTAAATAAATACAATATATGCCTTCGAGCAGGAAACCACTGTGCGA
Organism: uncultured Bacilli bacterium; assembly: GCA_947588935.1. Lineage (GTDB taxonomy): Bacteria > Bacillota_I > Bacilli_A > RF39 > UBA660 > MGBC162267. The sequence continues at coordinate 1,752 of CANQAU010000014.1, read as the reverse complement.
AAATTTTGAAAAAAGAAGTAGGAGTCACCAATACTTGTCGAATTAGCCTATATTTTTATAATACCGAAGAAGAAATTGATGAACTCATTGATTTATTAAAAGATAAAGAAAAAATATGGAAAGAGATGTTATAAATGGACGAATTCGTACGAAGAGAGATAATAATGGAACATTATCAAAATCCTCGAAATAAAAAAGAATGCCATGATGATTCGTATATCAAAGTCAACACATCCAATGCTTCCTGTATTGACAATTTAGATATTTTTGTCAAAATCGATCAAGGAAAAATCAAAGACATCATTTTTAATGGAGAAGCCTGTGCTATCAGTACTTCATCTTGTTCCATTATGATTGAAAGTTTAATTGGCAAAACCATCCCGGAAGTTCAAAATTTTATTGAAAACTTTGAACACATGGTAAATGAAGAACCGTACCAAGAAGAAATATTAAAAGAAGCACTAGCCTATCAAGAAATTTATAAACAAAATAATCGAAAGAATTGTGCCTTATTACCTTATAAAGGAATGCGAGAAATATTAAAAAAAATCAAAGAAGATATCTAAGGATATCTTCTTTATGTTATAATAAAAAATAAGAAAGAAGAGGATGCCTTTGAAAAAAAGAAAAAAAATTCGATGACAAAAAGAATGATAAAAACCATTTTAAATGTCTTATTATTTTTAAGTTTAGTAATCGTTTCCTTTTTAACCATCTTGCGAGGAGTTTTCATTCAAGATACCCAAGCAGCGATTGATCCGTCAAGTATTAAAAAGGTGGAAGATAAGTTAAATGCCGATACCATCCATAATGTATTGGATAACTTTTTAAAAGATTACGATATTCCTACCCAAGTTATCGATGAAATCGCTGAAAGTAATGAACCACAAGAAATATTAAAAGAATACACCAATGAATTTATCACAACCGCTTTAAATGGCGAAGAACTCCCAGAAATTCCCGTCGATAAGATTGAGAAGGTTTTGAATAAAGGCATCGAAAAGTACAATGAAAAATTTGGAACCGATATTTCTTTAAATAAAATCAAACAGATGGTCGAAGAATTTTCCGAAAAGATTACGGCCACACTCCAACTCATTCATAACAATTTACAAATTTTGCAAAGTTTTAAAGTCATTCTCAATAATACCCTTTATTATGGCATGCTCCTATTGACGGCAATGTTAATTTTAATTCTTGCCATCTGGCAAAAAAAAGAAGCACTATTTTCACTGGGAGGAATCAGTATTTTTAATGGACTGGTATTACTGATAACCTATGGCATTCTAAAATTAGAACAAATTGCACCGCTTTTAAAATTATTGCCAATAGATGTTGCCGAATTTCAAAAATCATTTTCCATATCTGGATCTGCTTTTACAATAGTTGGCATTTTATTATTAATCATGTATCGAACCGTCATCTATATTCAAGAAAAGAAAGAAAAAGAAAATCCAAAAATAAGATTGACAGAGGAATAGTTTTCCGTTATAATGAATAACGTTATGAAAAAAGGAAAGAAATGGGTCCACCATTCACCTGATGCAAAAACGATTGCATAGGTCAAAAGCCAAAAAAGATTTACAGGCAAAAAAGGTGGATACAAAATATCTACCTTTTATCATGTTGGAGGTGCAAATTTTTTGGCAAATAATAAAAATGACTTAAAAGTAAACGGCGAGATTAAAGTAAGTGAATTAATGGTTATCGGTCCAAACGGGGAACAAATGGGAACAAAATCCCTAGAAGATG
>CANQAU010000013.1 GCA_947588935.1 uncultured Bacilli bacterium | reverse complement strand
CAGAATTTTTAGAATTTTTGAAAACCAAAGTGATGAATAAATCATAATGGGATGTTTTGACAAATTTTCTATAAGTCGTTATAATAAATGAGAAATCGAAGAAAAGATATGGTGATTACTGTCGTTTTTCTAGAGATCTTGCGTTTGGTGGAAGCAAGAATTACAAGTAATTTACTTCTCCTTTTTAGAGGAGCTAATCCCTCCCGGTGAAAACCGTTATCAAAATTGAGAATTGTAAAGGATGGCACCGCAAAATAACTGCTCCTTTTTGGGAATGGTTGTTTTGCTTTTTCTTTTCTTGGAAATGGAAAGGTGAGGAAAATGTTAGATATTCAGTTTGTAAGAGAAAATCCAGATAAAGTAAAGGAAAATATCAAAAAGAAATTTCAAGATGAAAAACTGGTTTTGGTAGATGAAGTTATTACCAAAGATAAAGCTTATCGCGAAGCTAAAAAAAGAGCAGATGAACTTCGGGGTGAACGAAATCAACTTTCAAATCAAATTGGAATTTTAATACGCGATGGAAAGAAAGAGGAAGCAGAGCAAATTAAGAAACAAGTGGCAGAGATCAATAATGAAATTCCTGAACTTGAAACGCTCGAAGAAAAACTATCTTTGGAAATTAAAGAACGGATGATGATGATTCCGAATATGATTGCAGAGGATGTTCCAATTGGTAAAGATGATACTGAAAATATAGAAGAAGAACGTTTTGGAGACGCAACCATTCCTAAGTATGAAATTCCCTATCATTCAGTTATTATGGAAAGTTTTTCTGGACTTGATAAAGAAGCAGCAGGACGCGTGAGTGGAAATGGATTTTATTATTTAATGGGTGATATTGCTCGACTTCACAGTGCCGTTTTGGCTTATGCAAGAGATTTTATGATTGATAAAGGATTTACTTATTGTATTCCTCCTTATATGATTCATAGTGATGCTGTGGATGGGGTCATGTCTTTTAAAGAAAAAGAAAACATGATGTATAAAATTGAAGGAGAAGATTTGTACTTAATTGGTACGAGTGAGCACTCTATGATTGCTAAGTTTAAAGATCAGATTTTAAAGGAACAAGAATTACCGATTACCATGACTTCTTATTCTCCTTGTTTTCGTAAGGAAGTTGGAGCCCATGGAATTGAAGAACGAGGTGTATACCGGATTCACCAATTTGAAAAGCAAGAAATGGTGGTTTTATGTAAGCCAGAAGATAGTGATGCATGGTATGACAAAATGTGGAATTATTCCGTAGAATTATTTCGAAGTTTAGATATTCCCGTTCGGAAACTTGTTTGCTGTAGTGGCGATTTAGCGGATTTAAAATATCGTTCTTGTGATATTGAAGCATGGAGTCCACGTCAGCAAAAGTATTTTGAAGTTTGCTCTTGTTCTAATTTAACGGATGCTCAAGCCAGAAGACTTGCCATTCGCTATAAAAAAGAAACGGGTGAGAAAGCCTTTGTTCATACGTTAAATAATACCGTTATTGCTCCCCCAAGAATGCTAATCGCTCTTCTAGAAAACAATTATCAAGAAGATGGATCCATTGTGATTCCGAAAGTACTAAGGCCTTACATGGGTGGAAAAGAGAAACTCGAAAAGAAGTAGAGAATTTAATTGCTTATTATGTAAAACAAGCTTGTGTTGATGAATTATTTGAAAACCATTTTCTTACAAACTTCGAATATTATCAAATCCTGAAAACAATTAAAAAAGACCATCACATAAAAGAAGCAGATAATTTAACCGCTTATTGTATAAAACAAGCTTGTGTCAATGAGTTATTCAAAACTCATTTCCTTACAAACTTCGAGTATTATCAGATTATGGAAAAAATAAAAAAAGAACATAAAATGGACTAAGTATTCATGTTTTTTGCTATTTATTTAATGGGTATCCAATGAGATAAGTTCAAAAAGATTCGTTGCTATAAAAAAGTATGTATGAATGTTTGCAATTTTGAATTCACATCTGTCATACTTTTTTATTTGTTTATTAAATTGATGTTCGGATTATTAGAGGATAAAAGAAATGGATTGATTAAAAGCAAATTAATTTTTAGATGTCATTGTAAAAAAGTGGTAATATTGCCAAAAAGTATCAAATTTTGGTTGGAAAATAAATTTTTATGATATAATTTTTCACTGACATGTTATAATTTAGAAAAGAAGAGTGAGAGTATGAAATCATCTATCAAATTATTTATTTTTAGTATTCTGTTATTTTGTTTTTGGAGTTTTCCTTCTGTACAAGCTGGACTTCGGTATTCGGAGGGATTAAAGTGTACGGATAATCCGGTGGATGCAACGGGACATTCGAGCCGAACTTGTACTCTTGGTTTTGAAATTTATGGGGAAAAGGAAACGTATAATAAGATTACTGCCCTTTTCCATTTAGAAAATTTACGCCTTACGTCTTTTCAAGCAGCTGATGGTTGGTATTTGATGAAGCAAAGTGATAATTCTTATACTTTGGAATCTTCTAAATCTTCTTTTGATGTTGGATATCATGTGATTGCAAATTTGACCTTTTATAAAATTGATGAAGCCCAAAAATGTTATGCTGGTTATGATTATCAAGTTGCCAAAGTCAGTCGAGTTTGTTCTTTATTTCAAGAAAAGTATTATGGAAAAAATGGAGAAGAAGTGAGTTATTTAACTTATCAAAAAGAATGTGAAAAACATTATTGTGAAACTCTTTCGGATGGAACTACTTTTGGGGAAAATGGTGTGATTGTTGATGGACTTACCTATCAGAAAGAATGTGAAACGAATATATGCGTTCGTTTAAGTGATGGAACTTATTTTGATAGTAACGGAAAACAAACGACGGAGATTGGATATCAAAAATCTTGTGAAGTTAATGTTTGTCGAAAATTTTCTGATGGTACATACTTTGGAAATGATGGAAAAGAAGTAAGTGCTTTGGAATATCAGAAAGAATGTGAAAAAAACATTTGTAAAAAGCTTTCGGATGGAACGTATTATGATAAAGAGGGAAATGTTACCAATCAAAGTGTTTATGAAAAGGTATGTAAAGAACATATTTGTGAGATTGTCGATGGAACCTATTTTGGTAAAAGCGGTAATATGACGAATGAATTAACTTATCAAAAAGAATGTATGAAACATGTTTGTGAGAAGCTTTCGGATAATACGTATTATGATAGTACTGGACAAGAAACAACGGAAGTTCAATACGAAAAAGAGTGTGTGAAACACGTTTGTGAAGTGTTGTCTGATGGAACGATTTATGGAAAAGATGGGTCCGAAATTACAGAATCTCAGTATCAAAAGGAATGTGTCAAACATGTATGTTCCAAACTTTCGGATGGAACTTATTTTGGAAGTAGTGGAGTCATTGTTGATGAACTAACGTATCAAAAAGAATGTGAAGCACATTATTGTGAAGAGTTATCCGATGGAACGAAGTATGATCCACTTGGAAAAATTAGTGATGAGTTGACATATCAAAAGGAATGTCAAGAAAATTATTGTCAAATTTTATCCGATGGAACGATTTATGGAAAAGATGGATTATTAGTGGATGAAGAAACTTATCATCTTACTTGTGAGATGCATTATTGTGAAAAAGTTGGAGAGGTTTACTTTGATGTGAATGGAAATCAAGTAGATGCGGAACATTATGAAGTATCCTGTAATCCGAGTGTCGAAAACCCTCAAACGGGACGAAGTGTTCCGGCATTATTCTTTTGCTTCTTGGTAATTATGGGTGTTATTTCTTATGGTTATGCGAAAGAACACCGTAAACTTTATTAATAGAAATCTGTAAAAAGATTTCTTTTTTTGTCTCTTTTTGCTATAATACAAAAAGCTTAAGGGGATGAGTTCATGAATTTACCAGACATGAAACAAGCAAAAGAACGTGGTGAAAATCATGTTCGTTATATTCAACAGGAGAATTTAACTAGTCAAGCATTTTATCATCAACGTTATTTTATTCGGACATATGGTTGTCAGATGAATGTTCATGATTCGGAAGAAATTTGTGCTTGTGTAGAAAATTTGGGTTTTCAAAAAACGGAAGATATGAATGAAGCTGATTTGGTTATTTTAAATACCTGTGCCATTCGTGAAAATGCGCATGATAAAGTTTTTGGTTATTTGGGAAGATTGAAACATTTGAAACGGGAAAAGCCCAATTTAATTATTGCGATTGGCGGTTGTATGCCACAGCAAGAGAGTGTAGTAAAAGAAATTATGACGCATCATCCTTATGTTGATTTGGTTTTTGGAACGCATAATATTCATGATTTAGGACGTCTTTTATTAGAAAAAAAAGCAAAACAAGAAGTGGATGTCTATAGCATGGAAGGCGATGTTTATGAAAATGTTTTATATAAACGAGATTCTTCGGTTACGGCATGGGTAAATATTATGTATGGTTGTGATAAATTTTGTACCTACTGTATTGTACCTTATACTAGGGGACGTCAACGCAGTAGAAAGATGGAAGATATTCTTTTGGAAGTTCAAGATTTAGTGAAAAAGGGATATCAGGAAGTAACTCTTTTAGGACAAAATGTGAATGCTTATGGGAAGGATTTCGAAACTCCTTTGTCTTTTGCTACTTTATTAGAGAATGTGGCGAAAACGAAGATTCCACGGGTGCGTTTTGTGACGAGTCATCCATGGGATTTTACCGATGAAATGATTGCGATTATTTCGAAATATGACAATATTATGCCTTATATTCATTTGCCTTTACAGTCTGGTTCTTCCCGCATTTTAAAACTCATGGGCAGACGTTATACGAAGGAAGAATATCTGACTTTATTTGCAAAGATGAAGAAACAAATTCCTCATGTTGCCATTACTACAGATATTATTGTTGGATTTCCTGGGGAAACGGAACAAGATTTTCAAGAGACGCTTGATGTTGTTCAAAAATGTCAATTTGATGGTGCTTATACTTTTATTTTTAGTCCAAGAGAAGGTACTCCGGCTAGTAAAATGAAAGATGATACCTCTAAAGAAGAAAAAGAAGATCGTTTACATCGGTTGAATGAACTGGTTAATTTTTATTCCAATCAAAAAAATCAGGAATTGGTACAACAAGTAGTTCCTGTGTTGATTCAAGGTGTTAGTGAAAAAGATGAAACGAAGGTATGGATATACCGATACGATGAAATTGGTGAATGTATCGGCTTTGAAAGATACGATTGGAACGATTATTCCCGTTTTGATTACGGATGCCAAGAGTTTTAGCTTGGATGGAGAAATGGTGCAAACACAACTCAATTAGGTTGTGTTTTTCTTTGGAAATAGGTGTAAGAGAATGATTAAACTCAGGCTTAGTATTCCTAAGGTTAGTGGTAATATGTGATAAATTTGGAGTTCTATATAATAGATTTTTCCTAAATAAATGACGATACCATATAAAAAGAGCATGATGCCATATAGATAGCCGTTTTTTCCTTTTGTTGGAAGAATGTTTTTTAAATTGTGAGTACAGACGGCGAGGGTAAAGATAGCATCGATGATCCAAGTAATGCTGATTATATTTTCAATTTTTTCTAAAAATTCAAATATTTTAATTTTTTTCAGTAACATGTATTCGGGATAGCGATACATTTCTATGAGATTTGGACCGAGAACAGCGATGATGAGAATGCCAATGGATAAGATGGTCATCATGGAAAATACGTATTTGCGGACGAGTTTTGTTTCTTTTAGAGGAACATCTAACAGAAGAAGAAAGGGCGTTGTACTATAGAAGGCAAAGTAAAGAGAGGATAAGAACAGATTGGATGTTTTGGTTGTCATTATGGGAAGAAATGGATCGATGTGACTATAAGGAATTAAGATGATGATGGTAAATAGTAAAATTAAAAAAGAAAGTGGCATGAAGATGTTCGTTAGATAACCGATGGTTTGAAAAGAATTTTTATTCATTCGAATGATAATAAATAAAATCGGAAGGAGGATATAGTAGGGAGGAGATTCAATGAGGAAAAAAGAAGATACAAAAGTTTCTAAAATAAACAATATTTGAATCATGATCCATATCAAAAAGAGAAAGTAAATGATGGATAAAATCCACTTTCCATTCTTTTTTTGTTGGATGTATTCTTTCCAGGTTTTTTCTTGCATGTCTTCTTTGATTTTGGCAATCAACGAAACGAAGATGATTCCTAAAAGGGTTCCTAAGAGAAAAGAAATCCAAGAATCTTTTGAGGTAATGGTTAATAAAAGGGAGTAGCCAAATCCTAGGAAGAAGGTTCTTCCTAGAAAGTAGCATAATCCGTATGATTCTTTTTTGTTCATGTTATTTCACCTCGAATATGGATCCGTTTTTATTGATTTCAATTTGAATATCGGTTTGTAGTTTTAGATCTTGCCATGATTCTAATTCTTGTCTAGTGGTTTGATAGTAGATTTTTTGAACTCCTAAAATATCGGTTTGGTAAAACGTGATATGGTTCCAAAATTCTTTGATTTCTTGATTTAACACTTCGGCAAACTTTTGATTTAATTCTGGATAGATGTTGGGATTTCGAAAATCATATCCGCAGGAATCTTTTTCGACATTGGCATTTAATTTGCTTGTTATGAAAAGATTTTCCCCTTTGACTTGGTATTGAGTGTGATTATTTTGATATAAATTCATGATGGTATATCCTTCTTTTCCTTCACAAGGAATTTTTAAACGATGATTTTGTGATTCATTGCGTAATAAATTATAAATGGCTGCATTTTGTTTATCGAGAATGGTTTGTAATTTTTCGCCCTTAAAAATGGCAATTCCATCTAAAGAGGCAGTTTTTTCAATTAAACGGATGGCTGTGATGGCGGGATCGATTCTTTTGTCTTCATATTGATCCATAAAGTTATCGAAGTCAATTTCGATGCTAATATTTTCATTATAGTGATTATGACGAATTAAGGAGTCAATGTTTTCGGAAACGACTGGAGATGATTGGGAAGTGTTTTTTAAAATGTTTTTGGCATCGTCCCCTTTGGCAACGACTAAGGAGAATATATTGCGAATATTGGGGTTTCTAAGCATATAATCGACGATATCCCGCAGATGGTTTTGGGCGGCTTCTTCACTTAGAATTAAAAGTTTTAGATGCGATAGTTGAATGTCTTTGCTGACTTTATCGGCTGCGTTTTCGAGTGCTTCCACAACCGTTTTGCCCATTCCTTCGATGAGGTAAGCTTTGTTTGGTGCTTCTTCGCTTTGCGGTGTGTCACTTTTTTCGCTATTTAAAATTTCATAATTGATGATGTAATTTTCCTCTTGAAAGTCAATGGAAATTCCTGATACGATAGCTCGATCATTGAGTTCTTGGTAATCGTAACATCCTGTGATGAGAAACAAGCAAATGAAGAGGAATATGATTTTTTTCATAAGTTTTCCTTTCCACGAATTTGGTTTTCGGATAGTCTTTTACTTCGATGGGTATTTTTATTGATTTGGGCTTTTAATAGTCCTTTGGTGATATAGGTTTTTTCAAATGGTGCAATGGGGAAAAAATATGGATTTTGCATACTTTTTAATTCGGTGATGTGGACAAAAAAGTAGATGAGGGCGATAAAGATTCCAAAAAGACCGTAGAGGGTGGCAGAAAATAAAAAAACAAACCGAAAGTATCTTAAGGCACTCACGATTTCTTGGCTCGTGAAAATGAGTGATGTGACAAATGTAAAGGCAATGACAATAATCATGATGGGACTGACAATGCCAGCACTGACGGCTGCTTCTCCAAGAACGAGTGCTCCAACAATGGAAATGGCACTTCCATAAGAGTTTGGAAAACGTAAATCACTTTCTTTTAATATTTCGCAAATGATGAGCATTGCTACTGCTTCGACGATGGCGGGAAAGGGAACATTGGCTCGTTGCATGCTAAAGTTAATGAGCAGAGAAGTAGGAATGGTTTCGGGATTGTAATTGGTGATGGCAATGTAAAAGGCGGGAGTGAGCATGGTTAGAAAAAAGCAACTCAAGCGAAGAATTTTTAATGCATTGACATTTTTGGCTTTGGAATAGTTATCGGAAATGTGATTGATAAAGTCTGAAAAAAAGGCAGGCAAAATTAAGGCGAAGGGCGAAGTATCGACGAGAATAACCACTTTTCCTTCTAACAGGGCATTTGAGACATTATCCGGTCTTTCCGTTCGTAAGACGCTAGGAAAATGCGTAGTGTTTTCGAGTTCTAGATATTCGGCAATGGCACTGGAATCCAATATGCCATCGACATCGATTTTTTTTAAGGTGTTTTTGATTCTTTGGATTAATTTTGGTTTGGTGATGTTTTCCATATATAAGATGTTGATGGCGGTATTGGTGGCTCTACCGATGAAGATGGAGTCTGCTTTTAATTTACTGGATTTGATTCTTCTTTTGACTAATCCTAAGTTTATTTGAATGTTTTCGGTGAAGGCATCTTTTGGTCCCATGACGGCTTGTTCACTGGTTGGTTCGGTCACTGAACGGTTAATGTCTGCTTTGGTTTCGAGAGCAAAGACTTCATGATTGGTGATGACGATGGTAAAACCGTTGGTTAAATAAAATTCAATTTGGTCATATTCTTCAATTTTAATGGTATGAGGAGCCGGAATTAAACTTTGAATATCGTCGGTATTTTTTCTTTTTTTGCCACTGAAATAACTGAGATTTTTTAAAACATAATCATTGACTTTATCACTGCCGGTGACACTTTCTAAGTAAATAACGGCGATACTTTCCTTGTTTTGAAAATCGATTTCTTTGATGATAAAATCTGGACAATTTTGAAATTCGGTTTGGAGTCTTTGTAATAAAAGTTTTTTCATACTTTTCACCATTTTTAAATTACCCAAAACTATTCATGCTATACAAAATAATGTATAATAATCATAGGAAGTGAAGCCATGCAAGTAAAAATTGAAAAGTTAGATAATCAGGGGCGAGGAATTGGTTATTTTCATGATAAGATTCTTTTTGTTCCAAAAACACTGCCGGAAGAGGTGATTACTTTTTCCCTGCGTGATGAGAAGAAAAGTTATCAAATAGGAGAGTTAAAGGAAATACTTGTTTCTAGTGATAAACGCGTTGAAGCACACTGTCCGTATTATGGGATTTGTGGGGGATGTGATTATCAGCATGTTTCTTATGCTGAGAGTGTCCAGATGAAACAGCAAATTCTTGTTGAACTCTTTCAAAAACAGGGCCTCTGGATGGATCCGATTGTTTTTCATCCTTCTTCGAATCCTTTCTTTTATCGCAATAAACTTTCATTAAAAGTACAGAATGGAAAATATGGATTTTATTTTGCAGAAACTCATCAATTTGTGGAAATTACCACGTGTTTGCTTGCACGTTCTTCGATTCAACGCGTGATGGATGATTTTTCTTTGTTTGCTTTTCAAAATGGGGAATTGACTATTCGAACGAGTGAAAATGATGAAATTTTAGTAGACATTGTCACGAAGGAAGAAGTGACTTTTGAAGAAAGTTTTTTTACACGTCATAAAGTGGCGGGCATTTTGGTCAATCATCAATGTATTTATGGAGAACCGTTCTTTTTTGAGCGAAAAGATGGAGTTTTATATCAAGTGAATGCAGCGTCTTTTTTTCAAGTAAATCCGGAAATGAGTTCTGTTTTATTTAAAACCATTCAAAAGTTGGTTCGTGGTAGTGAGGGTGTGTTGGATTTATATTGTGGAGTGGGAACCCTTGGTTTGCAAGTTTTTAAAAAAGTACAACATGTCACCGGTATTGAAGTGGTTTCGAGTGCCATCATGAATGCCATGTTAAATGCCAAATTGAATCATGCAACCAATATGGATTTTCATTTGGGAAAAGTAGAGGATATTCTTTCAAAAATTCCTACTTTCTTTGATACGGTGATTATTGATCCACCACGAGCTGGAATGGATGAAAAATGTATTCAAGTGTTACGAGAAAAAAAGCCTTCTCAAATTCTTTATGTTTCTTGTAATCCACTTACTTTGATTCGCGATTTAAAAAGATTGACGTCTTTCTATCAACTTACTTTCGTGGAAGGATTTGATATGTTTCCTTATACGAAACACGTTGAATGCGTATGTGTTTTAAAACTGCGATAAAATCTTATAAAAATGGAAAAGCCTGTTGTCTTAAACAAGGATTATCGAATACAATTATGAAGTTTATGAAGTTTGCAATTTTCTGTTTCTCTTGATATACTGCATAGGAAGATAAGGTGTTTTATAGATGAAAAAAGTTATTGATATTTATTTATCGAAAGAAGAAGATTTTTATGATTGTTATAATCCAAATCGCGTGTCGAAAGCAGTGATCGAGTATTTATTACAAGAGGTTCAACCATTTTTAAAAGGGGAAGCTTTAGAGATTCACATTCATAACCAAAACCCAAAGATGCCTTGCCGTTCGATGATTTTGGAAAGAGTTCAAAGAGAATATGTGAAATGTATGGAAAGACGAAAAAGAAATAACATTGTGCAATTGATTTATTTGATTTTAGGTTTAGCTATGCTTCTTGTATCCATTCTTATTGGCAATTTGATTTTATTTGATGAACTTTTTTTGATCGGTGGATGGGTGTTTATTTGGTCGATGATTGAAATTGAAATTACGAAAGATTATGAAAATAATCAACGACAATTTCTTTTAAAAAAATTATTAGAAGCTACTTATCAAGTACAACGTGATGTGACAAAATGATTTTGCTTTTTTTAAAAAAAAGTATGGTAAGAGGATGGTGTGCATGAAAAAACCAGGTCGCATTTTGATTGCCTTTTTTCTAAATTTTTTCTTTTCTATTTTTGAATTTTTCGGAGGAGTGATAACCGGAAGCATTGCGATTATGAGCGATGCAGTTCATGATGCTTTGGATGCATTTAGTATTGCGGTTTCCTATTTCTTTGAGAGAAAAAGTTTCCAAAAACCGGATCAACAATATACATACGGGTATCGGCGATATTCGGTGTTAGGTGCACTTTTGACTACGGTGATTTTACTTGTAGGATCGATTTTTATGATGGTGCATGCCGTTGAAAGATTCTTTCACCCAACGATGATTTCGTATGATGGAATGCTTTTTTTCGCCATTATTGGTGTGATAGTGAATTTGATTGCGACGACTTTCTTGCATGCGGATAGTTTAAATGAAAAGGCGGTTTCTCTTCATTTACTGGAAGATGTTTTGGGTTGGGTTGTGGTCCTTGTGGGATCGATTCTCATGAAATTTACGAATTGGTACTTTCTTGATTCGGTATTGTGCATTTTGGTATCTTGTTTTATCTTTTATGAGGCTTTTCAAAATTTTGAACAGATTCTTTCTTTGCTTTTAGAACGAGTTCCTAAGGGAATGGATGTTTCTGAAGTTGCGGATTTGGTGTGTTCGGTACCGAAAGTGAAAGGTGTTCATCATATTCATTTATGGAGTATGGATGGAGAAAATGTTTATTTGACCATGCATGTGGTGAGCACGCTTGCCAATTTTACAAAGGTTAAAAAGGAAATTCGACATCTTCTTTTGGAACATCATATTTCTCATGTGACGATAGAAATGGAAGAGGAAAATGACGCTTGTTTAAAGCAAGATTGTTCTGTTTTGGAAGAAAAACGAAAAAAAGAGTAAAAAATTTTTTTATCGCATTGATGGAGAAAACGTGTATAATAAATGATGAGGTGTAGAAATGAAAAAAATCTTTTTGAGTATTTTGATTGTCGGAATGGTCTTTTTGGGAAGTGCTTGTGGAAAAAATAAGACGGTGGATGAATTTAAAAATATGTATGAAAGTTATAATGGTCAAGTAAATGCATCTGGTGTTTCTTATCGAAACGTAACGATTTTGGATGATCATCCATTTGAAATTACTACGGCAGAGGAAATCGTGAAAAAAATAAAAGCGGGCGAAACTTTCTATGTTTATTTTGGATTTGCTACTTGTCCTTGGTGTAGAAGTGTGATTGAAACGGCGATTACGGTTGCCAAAGAAAAGCAAATTTCGAAAATCTATTATGTGGATATTCTACAGATTCGTGATGTTTTGAGTGTGAATCAAAATGGAGAAGTGGAAACGACAACCGAAGGTAGTGAAGCTTATATGGAACTTTTGGATTTATTAAATGATGTGCTTGCCGATTATTCTTTGACGACCGAGAACGGAAAAAGTGTTGAAACCAATGAAAAACGTATTTATGCACCAAATTATGTGTATGTGGAAAAGGGAAGTGCGAAAAAGTTGATTGAAGGAACTTCTCCTTTACAAACGGATTCACATATGGAACTTACCCAAGAAATTTTAGAGGATCAAAGACATCAATTTGAAGGATTATTCAGTCAAGAATAATCTTTTTTTTCTTGACGATGAATTTTGGGATGTATTATACTTTGAACGAGGAAATGGGACGAAATCCATCGTTTAGGGTGTGTTTGTATGGAAGAGTATCAAGAAATTGAAAGAAGTATTATTAAAAAGTATCGTAAAGAGATTTGGAGTCGGTTTATTCGGGCGGTGAATGATTATCATTTAATTGGTGATCAGGATAAATTGATGGTGTGTATTTCTGGTGGAAAAGATTCTTTTTTAATGGCCAAGTGTATTCAAGAATTAAAACGACATGGAAAGATTTCGTTTGATGCTATCTATGTAGTAATGAATCCTGGATATAGTGAAGCTAATTTACAACAAATTCAAAAAAATGCTGAAATTTTGCATATTCCGATTGAGATTTTTGAGACAGATATTTTTGGGGTAGTTTCTTCTTTACAAGAGGGACATCCTTGCTATTTGTGTGCCAGAATGCGAAGGGGACATTTGTATAACTATGCCAAGGAACATGGTTGTAATAAAATTTGTTTGGGACATCATTTTGATGATGTGATTGAAACGACGTTACTTTCGATGTTTTATGGTTCAGAAGTGAAGACGATGCTACCCAAACTTCACAGTGAACATTTTGCGGGAGTCGATTTGATTCGTCCTTTGTATTTGATTCGGGAAAGTGCGATTTTGGCTTGGAAAAATTTTCATGGATTACAATTTTTGAATTGTGCTTGTCGTTTTGCGGAAAATTGTAGTCTTACGAATGATGATAGTAAACGACTTTTGATGAAGAAATTGATTACGGAATTGCGAAAAATAAATCCCGATATTGATTATAATCTTTTTAAATCTTTGGATAATATTAATTTGAATTGTGTTTTGGGATATAAAAAAGATGGCGTCTATCATAGTTATTATGATGATTTTGATTCGTAAGGAAATGGACACAAAAGGTGTCTTTTTTCTTTCTTCTGTGATAGAATAAAGATACTTTGAAATTTAAAGGAATGAGAACGTTGGCATATATAGAATTTAAAAATGTATCCAAAATTTATCAAATGGGAGAAGTGGAAATCAAAGCACTCGATAAGGTTTCTTTTTCGATTCAAAAAGGTGAACTTGTATGTATTTTAGGACCGAGTGGGGCAGGAAAGACCACTGCGTTAAATCTTTTAGGTGGTATGGATCAAGTAAGCGGTGGAGAAATTTTGGTTGATGGAGGAAGAATCGATTTATATCGTGGGAAAGATTTAATTCAGTATCGACGGAATGATATTGGCTTTGTCTTTCAATTTTATAATTTAATTCAAAATTTGACTGCGCTTGAAAATGTGGAATTGGCGATGCAATTGTGTAAAGATCATTTCGATCCCAAGAAGATTTTGGAACGTGTTGGTCTTTCGAAACGAATGAAAAATTTTCCAAGCCAATTGTCTGGTGGCGAACAACAACGAGTTGCGATTGCTCGGGCGATTGCAAAAAATCCAAAATTGTTATTGTGCGATGAACCGACTGGTGCTCTAGATTATAAAACGGGAAAACAAATTTTGAAAATTTTGAGTGATGTCTGTCATAAGGATGGCATGACGGTTGTAATTATTACTCACAATTCTGTGATTGCATCAATTGCCGATCGGGTCATTCGTTTTAATAGTGGTAAAGTAGGCGAAGAGTTGGTTCAAAAACATCCAAAACAAGTAGAAGAAATTGAGTGGTAATGATGAAAAGTCCTTTCTTTTTAAGTAGTGTTCGGAGAATTCAATCTTCGTTTAAGCGTTTTTTTTCTCTTTTTTGTTTGGCTTTTTTAGGAGTCGGTTTTTATGCTGGAATTAAAGCAACGGTTCCCGATATGCTTTCTACGATTGATTCTTTTTATGATGAAAAGAATGTGTATGATTTGGAAATTTCTTCGACGCTCGGTTTTGATGAGGGAGATGTTTCGGCTTTAAAAAATTTATCTGGTGTTTTGCAAGCGGAGGGATTACAACAGGCCGAAGTGATTCTGCCCATTGAAAACATGCAAAAAGTGATGCGCGTTTTTCAAGTTACTTCGATGAATGAATTAACCGTTTTGGAAGGGAGATTACCTAGCCAAGAAGGAGAGATTGCGGTCGAAGAAAACGTTTTTCTTGCTCATGATTTTCATATCGGTGATCATCTTACTTTACAAACGAATCGTTTGAAAAATCAAGATTATGAGATTGTTGGCATGATTACGAGTCCTCTTTATTTGACTAGTAGTCGCGGGAATACAAATTTAGGAAGTGGCGTCATCGATTATATTGGATATGTTCATTCTTCTTCTTTTGTGAGTGCAGATTATGCAAAAGTATATGTCTTATTGAATGGTACGAAAAGTGAAATGACGGATAGTGATGCGTATTGGAATATTGTTCAAAATGGAAAAGAAGAAATTTCGAATATTCAAACACAGCGAGAAGATCTTCGTTTGCAAACTTTGTTTTCCAAACAAATGGAAATGATGAAAAGACAAACGGGAAAAGTCGATATGAGTCTTTTTCCTACTTCGAAATGGTATCTTGCGGATCGAAGTGATTCGACTTCTTATCAAACTTATATTGATGCGACGAATAGTATTTCAAAGTTAGGTACGGTTTTTCCTTTAATTTTTTATATTGTTGCTATTTTGATTAGTTTGATTTCGATGATGCGCATGGTCGAAGAAGATCGGGTGGAAATTGGGACATTGAAAGGACTTGGTTTTTCATCGACTCATATTGCTAGTCGTTATTTTCTCTATGCTTTTTTTGCGACCATTTTGGGTGGAACTCTTGGTATGTTTCTTGGATTTCAAACTTTACCTCGGATTATTTGGAATATTTATTGTAATTTATTTACTGTTCCTTTCTTTTTGTGCGGACTACCGATCTCTTATGGTTTGGTAGGACTCATTCTGGCGGTTGTTTGCATTTGTGGTTCGGCCCTCTTTACCAGTTATCTTACTTTGCGTGAAAAACCGAGTATGCTCATGCGTCCAAAGGCACCGAAACCTGGAAAACGCATTTTATTGGAACACATTCCTTTGATTTGGAAACACATTTCTTTTTCTCGGAAGATTGTCATTCGCAATTTACTTCGGTATAAAAAGCGGGTTTTGGCCATGATTACGGGAATTATGGGTTCTACTGCACTGATTTTAGTAGGATTTGGATTAAAAGATTCCATTGTGGATATTGTCCATTTGCACTTTGATCGCATTTTTGTTTATGATCAGATGATTTCGTTACAGGGGGAAAGTGAGCCGGTTGTGTCCTTTTTAGAAGAACACGAGGGAATCGAAAGTGTCAGTGCCGTTTATTATGACAAAATTAATCTTATGGAGCAAGATCAAAAATATGGTGTGCAATTGATTGTTCCCATGGATGATCATTTTGATCAAGCAGTTCATTTACATGATGTTTTGAATTTGGGTGAAGAAATCGATATTCCTGTGGATGGGGTTTTGTTAAGTGAAAAACTTGCCAAAAAGATGAATGTCCAAGTGGGAGATTTTCTTTCTTTGGAAGGCAAAGAAGAGTCGATTGTGGTCGGTGGAATTGTGGAAAATTATATTCAGGATTATATTTACATGCGTCCAGAAGTGTATTCTTCTATTTATCAGCAGCCAGAAGCCAATGTTTTATTTGTCGTTCACAATGATCATTATTCTTCTTCGTTTGATGAAGAAATTTTAGCGCGCAATGATGTGATGGGAGTCATTAATCAACGAGAATCCATGGATTTGGTAAATCAAATTTTGGTTTCTTTAAATTCGGTGGTATTGGTTTTGATTATTTCTTCAGCCGTTTTAGCTTTTGTCATCTTATACAATTTATCTACGATTAATATTAGTGAACGAAGACGAGAGATTTCGACTTTAAAAGTTCTCGGTTTTTATGATCATGAAGTCGATGCGTATATTACTCGTGAAAATTCTATTATTACGGTGATGGGAATTCTTTTTGGTCTTGTTTTAGGATATTATTTATGTTTCTTTATTATTGAAACCTGTGAACCGGATTTTGTGATGTTTGTTCGTTATATTAAACCAGTGAGTTTTCTTTATGCGGTGCTCATATCAACGGTGTTTACCTTGATTGTGAATTTGATAACCCATTTTCATTTGAAACAAATTGATATGGTTGCATCTTTAAAAAGTAATGAGTAGGTGATTTGATGAATTTAAAACAAATTGGAAAAAATACGTATGTGATTGAAAATCGAACGAATATTGGCCTTTATCTTGTGAATGACCAAGATGTTTATATCATTGATACTGGAAATGATAAAGATGCTGGAAAAAAGATTTTGCAGATTATTGCAAGTCAAGGATGGCATGTGAAAGGAATTATTAATACGCATTCTCATGCAGATCATATTGGGGGAAATGCCGTTATTCAAGAAAGGACTCACTGTGAGATTTTGACACATGGAATGGAACGTTGTTTCACGGAATATCCGATTTTTGAACCAACCTTTTTGTATGGCGGTTTTCCTTTTTCCAAGCTTCAAAATAAATTTTTGATGGCAAAACCGACAGTGACGAGGGAGATTCAAGATCATTTGCCAGAGGGTTTATCTTATCATGTTTGTCCAGGGCATTCTTTTGATATGATTTGTATTCAGACGGATGATGATGTCTATTTCTTGGGCGATAGTGTTTTGGATAAAGAAACGATTGGTAAATATCCTTATTTCTTTTTATATGATGTCCAAGCTTTTTTGGATACGCTCGATTTTTTGGATACTTTACAGGGGAGTTTTTTTGTTCCATCTCATGGGAAGATTGTCGAGGATATTCATGATCTTACGCGTTTTCATCGTCAACAGATTCAGATGATTTGTGATGAGATTCTTACGATTTGTGAAAAAGGAATGACGATGGAAGAAATTTTACAGCAAATGTTTCAAAAACATCAATTGACAATGAACGAAAATCAGTATGTGTTGGTGGGAAGTACTTTACGTTCTTATTTATCCTATTTATGGAATCAAGAACTGTTAACGTATGAATTTATAGATGATTTTATGCGTTGGAAGCGAATAAAACTTTAAAAAATGAACATAGTGTGCTAGAATAAGTTTGTTTGGAGGTTATTATGAAAAAATTATTGATTGCAATTTTGGTTTTCTTTAGTGTGTTTGCACCGGTGGTTCAAGCAGAAGAAACGACTTATAAAACATTGAATTTCAAAGAAGTTCTCGAGGAAGAACAAATTACGGCGGATATTGGTGATTATCAAGAAAGTGATGATCAAATTCCAATTTATTTGTTTCGTGGAAAGGGTTGTTTTTTTTGTAGATCTTTTATTACTTTTTTAACAACCATTGTCAAAGATTATGGAAATTATTTTAAATTGGTTTCTTATGAAGTATGGAATGATACTACGAATAAAAACTTAATGACGGAGGTTGCCAATTTTTTAAATGAACCCGCAAATGGTGTTCCTTATATTGTGATTGGTGATAAAGTCTTTGGAGGATATACAGCTAGTTATGATGAAGAGATTAAATCGGCCATTATGACTCTTTATAAGAGTGATGATCGCTATGATGTTTTTGAAGAGATGAAAAAAGCAGAAAAGAATACGAATTCTACATCCGATCATAGTGTCATTTGGTGGATGCTTTTCTTCTTTGTTCTTTCTACTGGTTCCGTTTTGATTTATTTGCATTATGAAACAAAGAAAATCATGGATTATACAAAAGAGCAAATTTCAATTCTTCAAAAAAGCATGGAAAAAGGAAAAGAAGTTTCCAATAAAAAGACGCAAAAAACAGTTCGGTAATGAACTGTTTTTTTATAGTAAATTTTTCTTTTTTAGAATATAAATTAAAATCATAGAAATGAGAAAACTTACGAGAATGATTAAGATAAACGAATGCGGATTGGTTCCAAAATCACCAAGAAAAACATTCATTCCTAAAAAGGAAGAAATCATCGTTGGAATGGAAATGACTAATGTGATGCTGGTTAAAAATTTCATGATATCATTTAAGTTATTGGAAACAATGGAACTATAAGTATCCATGGTATTTTCGAGAATGCTTCGATAGGTTTTTGCCATTTCGATTCCTTGTTTGATTTCAATTTGCGTATCTTTAATGAGTTCTACTTCTTTTTCGTTTTCTTTTAGGTTGTTTTCTAATTTTTCTAAAATGGTTAAATTTCCTTGTAATGCTGTTGTAAAGTAAAGTAAACTTTTTTGTAAAGTAAACATTCTTTCTAAATCATGGTTGCTGGTTGATTTCATTAAGGTTTTTTCTTTTTTGAGAATGTCTTCACCAATTTCATAGAGATATTTTAAATAGTATTCACAACTTTTGTTCAGAAAATAGATGGGAAAACTTTCTTTGTTTTGAAAATCCATTCCTGGAATATTTCCCGCTTTTAATTCTTTTAAAATGGGATGATTACTATGGGAAACATACAAAATTCCATCATGGGATATGAATAAACCAATGGGAAGAGCACGATATTTTTTCTTTTCGTTTTCATTGGTGACATAGGGGAGGGCAATGATATACGTCGTACTTTTCGGATTGATTTTGATGTGTGGAAGTTCTGCACGATCCAGAGCTTTTTCGATATCTTTTTCATCCATTTTTAATTTTTTACTGATGTCTTTGATTTCTTCTTTTTCGGGATTGATCAATTCAATAAAATAGTTTTTGACGATTCGTTTTTGTTTGATCCATTGTTTTTGTTTGTATTGATAGATTGTTTTCATATTCTCACCGATTCTATTTTATCATATTCTTTTTTTTAAAATCAAAAAATGTTATTCTATAATCGGATGGTGAACTTATGGAAAAGTTGGATATCTATGATGAATATGGAAATTATTTAGGAAGTGAAGATCGCAATCTTGTACATGAAAAGGGATTGTGACATAAAACGGTCCATTGTTGGTTGTATGATCAGAAGGGACGAATTTTTTTTCAACGTCGAAAAGATCAGGGAACTCTTTACACTACTGCTTCTGGTCATTTACAAGCGGGTGAATGGGTTTGCTCGAGAAATTTATGAAGAAATCGGTATTCATATCGATGCTCGTGATGCGAAACGAGTTCATGAACGCATTTGGAAGATGGATAAAATTCGACCGGATGGAAAAGATGTGCATGACCGAGCTTTTGCAAATGTTTATGTCGATTTATATGAAGGGGATTACCAGGATTTCCATTTTGATCCGAATGAAGTTTTGGGACTTGTCCTTGTGGATGCCAAAAAAGTTAAGAAAATGTTTGAAGAGGGGCATGGTAGTGTTGTCGGAACCGAGTTAACTGAAAACCATCAACAAATTCATTCTCTTTCTCGTGATATTTCTTTTGATGAGTTTTTGGTGATGGAGGGGGAGACCGCTTTATCAAAGTATGGAGAAATCCTTGATAAAGTCATTGCTCTTTCTTGTCAAGAGTAGACAAATTCTTTTCTTTTATTTACAATTTTTAATTGTCAAATTTTTGTCAATCCCATATAGAAAGAAAACGAATGGTTTTCTTTTTTTGTATAATTATTCTAGGGAGGGATGTAGAATGAAACCACCTGTTGTTCCACAACATATTCAGTCCGCTCATATTGATTGTGATAAGGATCAAATTGCTCCTTATGTCATAATGCCAGGAGATCCTTTGCGAGCAAAGTACATTGCTGAAAAATTTTTAGATGATGCGCAATTGGTCAGTCGAGCACGAAATATGTTTGCGTATACGGGTACCTATCAAGGAAAAAGGGTTAGTGTGATGGGATCTGGCATGGGAATGCCTTCTATGAGTATTTATGCTTTTGAGTTATTCCATTTTTTTGGAGTAGAAAAAATTATTCGCGTGGGAACATGCGGAGGATTGATTCCCGAATTGAATGTTCCAGATATCATTTTGGCAACAGAAAGTTACAATGAAGGATCATTTGCTTATTCTTATAATGGTGATCCGACACATTTTGCTTATCCAAGCAAAGAATTGAATGAAAAAATACAATCTGTGGCGAAGAAAAATGGAAAACATATTTATTTAGGTACTGTCATGAGTACAGAACAATTTGGTTTTTATTCCGATAATGAACATGTCTTAGCACGTGTTCCGAGTGGTACGAACATCATTGGAGAAGAAATGGAATCATTTGCTCTTTTCCATATTGCTTCAAGTTTTCAACGGGAAGCAGCATGTTTACTTACGGTGGTAGATAGTAAGTATCATGATGCTTTTATGAGTATTGAACAGCGTGAAAAATCATTGGATGAAATGATTTTACTAGCGTTGGAAGCAATTTTCTTATAGGCAACTTTGGTTGCTTTTTTTTATAAAAAAAGAATTTACGGATTTTCTTGATGAATAAGATCGGTAAATTCTTTTTGAATTTGATTTAAGAACTCTTCGGTTTTGGCTTCAAAACGAAGGGTGATATTGGGACCGGTGTTGCTGGCACGAATGAGTGCCCATCCATTTTCCCACATTACGCGAACGCCATCGATTTGTAAGCATGGATAGTTTTTTTGTTGGACGTATTCTTTGATTTTCTCAATGACTTGAAATTTTTGATCATTGGGTGATGGAATTTTGATTTCTGGAGTAGATAGATAATGCGAAATTCCATTTAATAGGTGAGAGAAAGGTTCTTCTGTTTTGGATAAAATTTCTAAGAAGCGAAGTCCATCATAGATGGCACTGCAAATTTCCACGCCACGATCATTAAAAAAGATATGACCAGAAAGTTCTCCACCGAGGGGAATCTTTTTTTGTTTGGTTGTACATTCTGTAAAACTGGTTCCAGTTCTTTCAATATAGGGAGTAGCATGCAGTTTTTTTAGTTCATCTTCAATGGCTTTGGTACATTTGACATCGTAAAGAACGATTTTCTTTTGAACTTTTGGCATGAGATCTCTGGCGGCAATGATGAGTAAAAGATCTGCTGGAATGTAGTGGGCGTTTTCATCGACAATGCCGATTCGATCTCCATCTCCATCATAAGCAATTCCAAGATCTGCATGCGTTTCTTGAACCTTTTGTTTTAAAAGCGTTAAATTTTCTTCGACTGCAGGATCTGGGTGATGGTTGGGAAACGATCCGTCGTTTTCATCGCAAATGTAAATGGTTTCTATATTGGGAAATAAATTCATACAGTCTTTGACAATGGTGGTTGTCACACCATTGCCGGGATCGATGACGACTTTGATTTTTCGTGGACCCATTTGAATGTTGTCTTTCATATATTGTAAATATTGTTCTTTGACTTCTCTTTTTTCACGCATGCCATTTCCTTGTTGAAATTTTTTTTGCAAGGTGTAGTTTTTAAAGTCTGTAATCATTTGGCCACGGGCGTTGGCATATTCATCAAAAGAAAATTTAAAACCGTTATCTTCTTTGGGATTGTGTGAAGCCGTGACCATGATGCCATAGGTGTGATTGAGGTAGCGGGTGTAGTAATGCATCGGCGTTGTAATAAGACCATAATCAATGACATTACATCCACTTTCCAAAATTCCTTTGATCATATTTTCATAAAGGCTTTCACTGGATAGTCGATTATCGTGACCGGTGACACATTTTTTTACTTGACAAAATTCTTGTAAATAAGAACCATAACTTTTGCCAATTTCATATGCAACCCTTTCGTTAATATCGGTTGGATAAGTTGCGCGTATATCATAACTTTTAAAAATTTCTTCTTTCATACATTACCTTCTATTCTTATGTTTAGTTTAGCATAGTTTTTTTCCTTTTGTCATTTTTTCTTTGCAAAAACATACA
>CANQAU010000012.1 GCA_947588935.1 uncultured Bacilli bacterium | reverse complement strand
TAGTCAGCATGTCCTGGGCAGTCTACGTGAGCATAATGACGTTTTTCAGTTTCATACTCAACGTGTGCAGTATTAATTGTAATACCTCTTTCTCTTTCTTCTGGAGCTTTATCGATATCTGCATAATCAACAAATTTTCCAAAATATTTTGTAATAGCAGCTGTTAATGTTGTTTTACCATGGTCAACATGTCCAATAGTACCAATATTAACATGTTCTTTTGAACGATCAAATTTTTCTTTTGCCATTTGATTTTTCTCCTTTCATTTTTTCTATTCTATTTTATCTAATGCTTGAACTAAATTCAAGTATTATTTTTAGTTAACGCTGTTTTTCTTAATGATTTCTTCAGCGATTGATTTCGGTACTTCTTCATAGTGATCTAACTCCATGACAAAGTTACCTCTACCTTGTGTATTAGAACGCAAACTCGTTGCATATCCAAACATCTCTGCAAGTGGAACCATAGCAGTAATTTGTAAAGCATTTCCACGTGATTCTTGTCCAAGTGGACGTCCTCTACGACTTGTTAAATCTCCCATTACATTACCCATATATTCATCTGGAACCGTAACAGAAACTTTCATAACAGGTTCAAGTAAAACCGGTTTACATTTATTCTTTGCTTCTTTTAAAGCCATACTTGCAGCGATTTTAAAAGCCATTTCACTAGAGTCAACATCATGATAAGATCCATCAAATAAGGTTGCTTTAACATCTACCATAGGGTATCCTGCTAAAATACCACCAGCCATTGCTTCTTGTAATCCCTTATCAGTAACCGGAATGTATTCACGAGGAACCACTCCACCAACAATGGCATCGACAAATTCATAGCCTTTATCTTTATTTGGTTCAAAGCGTACCCAAACATGTCCATATTGTCCACGTCCACCACTTTGTTTAATATACTTACCTTCACATTCACCCATTTGGGTAATGGTTTCACGATAAGCAACTTGAGGTCGACCCATATTCGCTTCAACATTGAACTCTCTTCTCATACGGTCAACTAAAACATCCAAATGAAGTTCACCCATACCACTAATAATTGTTTGACCCGTTTCATGATCAATCTTATATTTGAATGTTGGATCTTCTTCACTAAGTTTTTGTAAAGCGAGAGCCATCTTATCTTGATCACCTTTTGATTTTGGTTCAATCGCAAGATCAATAACTGGAAGTGGGAATTCCATTCCTTTCATGACACATGGATTTTTCTCATCACAAAGGGTATCTGCAGTAGTAGTATTTTTAAGACCAACGGCTGCAGCAATCTCTCCACAATAAACTTCGGAAATTTCTTTTCGTGTATTCGCATGCATTTGTAAAATACGTCCGATACGTTCTTTTTCACCTTTTGTACTATTTAGTACATAACTTCCACTCGCTAAATGTCCAGAATAAACCCGGAAAAAAGCAAGTCTTCCAACAAATGGATCGGTCATAATTTTAAATGCCAATGCCGTAAATGGTTCAGAGTCACTTGGATGACGCCAAACATCTTCTCCTGTTTTTGGATCAAAGCATTCAATGGCTTCGATATCGGTAGGAGCAGGCATATAATCAATCACAGCATCCAATAATAATTTAATTCCTTTATTAGATAAGGCATCTCCACAAAGTACAGGGAAGAATTTAACAGCTAACGTTCCTTTTCGGATAGCCGATTTAATTTCTGGAACCGTAAGTTCTTCACCATTTAAATATTTTTCCATTAAAGCATCATCAAATTCAACAACGCTTTCAATTAAATCAGCACGTTTTTCCATAGCAAGTGCTTTTAAATCTTCTGGAATTTCAATTTCCTCAGCATTTTCTTCTTCCTTACCATCATAATGATAAGCTTTCATGTTAACCAAATCGATTACGCCGCTGAACTCACTTTCAGCACCAATTGGCCATTCAATTGGTTTTGCATTCGCACCTAAACGTTTGCTAATCGTCTCTAGACTATAAGCAAAATCGGCACCAATTTTAGCCATTTTATTACACATAATCATTCTTGGAACCTTAAATTCATCAGCTTGTCTCCAAACGGTTTCCGTCTGAGGTTCTACACCAGCTTGAGCATCCAAAAGTGCCACAGCACCATCCAGTACCCGAAGACTACGAGATACTTCTACGGTAAAATCGACATGTCCTGGCGTATCGATAATATTTAAACGATACCCTTTCCAATGTGCCGTAGTTGCGGCAGAAGTGATGGTAATACCTCTTTCTTTTTCTTGTTCCATCATGAGTCTCCCCAATTTTATGAATTTTACCAGTATGGTATAAAATACGTTCCGTTGTCGTTGTTTTTCCAGCGTCAATATGAGCCATAATACCTATATTACGCACTTTATCAATTGTAACATCTCTTGCCATATTTTCCACCTACCATCTATAATGTGCAAATGCTTTATTTGCTTCTGCCATTTTGTGAGTATCCTCACGTTTTTTCACTGCTCCACCTGTTCCGTTAGCAGCGTCAATAAGTTCATTTGCTAAATTAATAGCCATTCCCTTACCATTTCTAAGTTTTGCATAATTAACAATCCAACGTAAAGCAAGTGCTTGACTTCTTTCATCGCTAACTTCAATTGGAACTTGATAATTACTTCCGCCTACACGACGAGATTTTACTTCAAGTGCAGGTCGAACATTCTCTAAAGCATCATGATAAACATCAATGGCAGGTCTTCCTGTTTTTTCTTGAACCATATCAAATGCTTCATATAATATTTTTTGAGCAGTACCTTTTTTTCCATCAAGCATAATTTGATTGACAAGTTTTGTAACAATCTTTGAATTATACACAGGATCTGGTAATACATCTCTTTTAATTGCTCTTCTTTTACGCATAACTATCCTCCTTTATTTTGAATTAATTTTTTGGTTTTTTTGCACCATATTTACTACGACCTTGTTTACGGTTATTAACCCCTTGCGTATCAAGAGTACCGCGAACAATATGATAACGAACTCCGATTAAGTCTTTAACACGTCCACCACGTACTAAAACAACACTATGCTCTTGTAAATTGTGTCCTTCTCCTGGAATATAGCAATCGACTTCTTTTCCGTTAGAAAGACGAACACGTGCATATTTACGAAGGGCTGAATTCGGTTTCTTTGGTGTCTTCGTTCCTACACGAGTACAAACTCCACGTTTTTGTGGACTCGTTTGATCCGTTTGCTTTCTTTCAAGTGTATTAAGTCCAACATTTAATACTGGGCTTTTACTTTTTCTTGTCTTCTTACTTCTTCCTTTTTTTACAAGTTGATTAATAGTAGTCATATAATCCTCCTTCCAATTAACACACATCCTGGTGTATCAATAATCTTATTTAATTAGGTCTTACCGAAGTAAAACCTAAATTTAAACCAAACATAATATACCATTATCATATGAAAGAAGTCAAGATTTTTTTACCGAATACAGCACAAAAAACTCCCAATCCAAGATTGAGAGTTTTTTTATTGATAACCCTTTGTCGTATACTGCTCGCAAGTAATATATCCCTTATATTCAAAAACAGTACCATTACTCTTAACGACAACATAACCATCGCACACATCTTCTCCGTATTTTAGTTCCGAAACGTACTCCTCATCCTTCATCTCTTCATAAGAAACTTTCACTTCGGAATCATCCTGCGGATATAAAAAATGGACATCGACATACTTTTTAGCATCTTCCACCAAAGATTGTTCCAGCTCTTTATAAGGAATTCGTTTATCCTTATATAAAAAACCAAGAACCGTTAATAGAATCACGATGATTACCAAAATCGTTCCCCAGATGATACTAATTTTTCGCATTTGTTTCATAAATCTTCATATCCACTCGTTTCATAATCCGAACACGTAATATAAGCTTTGCCTTTTCCATCTAAAAATTTTACATAACCACTGCAAGAATGACTTTCTCCCTTGGCCTTTAAATCCCGAGAATGAAGATATTGATGACGAATCAGAGTACTACTCGTCACAATGACTTGTTCTTCATCGGAATAATAATCTTCATAATAAGAAATTCCAGCATCTAATAAATTTTCCTCGACTTCTCGATAAGAATAATCACTACCAGAATCCTTTTCATCAGCAGTAACACCTTGATATAATCTCGAAACCATAAACACCGTAACGAGTAAAAAGGCAAGCAAAATGGCTGAAAGCAAAATCATTTCTCGAACGCCCCAACCATGTTGATTCAATTTTACCATAAACACCCACCAAAAATTCTATTCAACACTCATGCGTTCTTGAATAAAGAAAGGTCCAAATTCAATTGCTTTAAATTCACGATGATAACGATAAACTTTATATCCTAAGCCAACACATTCATAAGTATAATTCATACCCTCTTTTTGTGTCTCACTCATTTTATTAAAGTCCTTCATCGATAACGTATTGGATAAATCTCCATTCGCATCATAGACATGAATTTCTTGTTTTATACAAAATTTTGGCAATTTCTGACTATCATCTTGCATCCCTCTTGCATTAAAGTAATCAATTAATACAAGGCCAATCCAACCAATAATCACCACCAAAAAAACAATTTTTAATCCCAAAACAATTTTATCTTTCATTTTCATCCTCCGTACTCTTATTATTATAACGAATGAATACATTTCTCGCAAGTGCAACTTCGAACATTTTACTTCACAAAAAAACTACCAATTGGTAGTTTATAAACTAAGCAAGTTCTACTTCTGCTCCAGCTTCTTCTAATTGTGCTTTAATTTGGTTAGCTTCTTCACTAGGAACGTTTTCTTTAACATTTCCACCGTTATCAGCAAGAGCCTTTGCTTCAACAAGTCCTAATCCTGTAATTTCTTTTAAGATCTTGATAACAGAAATTTTATTTCCGCCAGCACTCTTCAAAACTACAGTTTTGGTAGCACTTTCAGCTTCTTCACTTGCAGCAGCAGGTGCAGCTACAGCGACAGCATCTGGATTAACTCCAAACTCCTCTTTCATTGCATCAACTAATTCTTTTACTTCAAGAATTGTCATTTCTTTTAAAGCACTAATAAAATCTTCTTTGGTTAATTTTGCCATTTTCTAATCTTCCTTTCCTATTTTTCTAAATTTTCTGCATATTGATTTAAACCAATAGCGAGTTTGTTAACATGTTCCATCATACCACGACATAACATTGTAAGAAGTCCTTCGTAAGATGGAATACTTGCATAATCTTTGATGGTATTTAAATCTGCTACATTTCCACTAATAATACCAACTCGAATCGTAAGTTTTTCATGATCTTTTGCAAAATCAGAAATTACCTTAATTGGTTCTAGTAGATTTTTCCCAAACAAAATAGCGTTTGGTCCTTCAAGGAAACCTTCAAAACTGATATTTTGTTCATCCAAAGCACGTTTCAATAACGTATTTTTATAAACTTTTACAACTGCTCCAGCTTCCCGTAATTTTTTTCTCAAATCACTAATTTCAGAAACAGTTAAACCTTGGTATTGAAATAAAATAACGCTTTCGCTTTGTTTCAATTGTTCCAAAATTTCCCGAACCGTTTCCTTTTTAGATTCAAGAACCGTACTACTTGCCATATATGCCTCCTTCTTATTATTAGAAAAAGCTTATCCCATCGGACAAGCTTAAAAACAAGTTTTTTAAGTGTCCCTCGGTAGGATTATTAAGGAATACCCCCTACTGTCTTTGGGTCAAATCGCTTTTCTAAAATGTATTATATGAAATCCTTTCTTAAATGTCAAAAGAATTTTTATCTACTTTAATACCAGGTCCCATTGTTGCAGATAAACTAATATTTTCAATAAATTTACCTTTAACCGTTGCTGGTTTTAATTTTGAAATTGTAGAAACAACATATTCCATGTTTTCTTTTAACTGTTTTTCATCAAAAGATACTTTTCCAATAATTCCATGAATATTTCCATAAGAATCTGTCCGGAACTCTACCATACCTTTTTGAATATCGAGTACTGCTTTAGCTGGATTTGGTGTTACGGTATTGGTTTTTGGATTTGGCATTAAACCTTTAGGTCCTAAAATTTTACCAATCTTTCCAAGAGCAGGCATCATATCTGGAGTTGCTACAATAACATCAAAATCAAACCAATTTTCTTTTTGGATTTTATCGATCATATCAACATCTCCAACATAATCAGCACCAGCCTTTTTCGCTTCTTCTGCGCCAGCACCTTTTGCAATAACTAAAATACGTTTGGTTTTTCCAGTTCCATTTGGAAGAACAAAAGAACCACGTAATTGTTGATCCGCTTTTTTCGTATCAACATTTAGTTTCATAGCAAAATCAACAGATCCATCAAATTTCGTAATCGAAGTATCTTTTACTAATTTGATTGCTTCTTCTAAAGAATATTCCTTATTCTTATCAACTTTGTTAGAAGCTTCCACATATTTCTTACTTAACTTTTTCATAATTTCCTCCTAACTGTGGTTTATTAGCGGACTTGTTTTTATCAAAATAAATTAATTTTCTTCTGATTGATCTTCTGAAGTTTCTTCCTTGCCAATTACTTCAACTTCAGCATTGGTACTTTCCTTCGCTTCAGCTTCCATTTCAGCAAGTTCTTCTTCCCGTTTTTCTCTTTCTGCTTCTTCTTTTTGGGCTTCTTTTGCTTGTTCCATTAACTCTTGATCATTTAATCCTTTAACCGCAATTCCCATATTTCTGGCAGTACCTTCAATAATGTTCATGGCTTCTTCAACGGTATAAGCATTTAAATCAGGAAGTTTAATAGTTGCAATCTCCCTTAACTGATCGATGGTAATCGTTGCAACAACTTCGTTTGCACCCTTCTTACTACCTTTTTGAACTTTAGCAGCTTTCTTAATTAAGAATCCAGCAGGTGGAGTTTTTAATACAAAATCGAATGTTCGATCTTCATATACACTAATTTCACAAGGAACTACATCCCCCATTTTATCACGAGTTGCATCATTAAATTTTTGACAAAATTCCTGAATGTTAATTCCTGCAGGTCCTAAACAAGTTCCAACGGGTGGAGCTGGTGTAGCTTTTCCTGCTTCAATTTGTAACTTAATTCTTTTTACGACTTCTTTTGCCACGAAAGACACCTCCTATATAAAATTTCTTCACGTGTAAGTGGTATGGGCAAGTCCGCACTTTCCCCTCCACTTAAGGGCTCTTACATAAAAATATATAATCGCACTATCGATATTATCACATCAAAATCAATTTATCAAGTGAAATCAAACGTTCTATCGTAATGAAATGATTCTAGAAAAGTCGAATCACACACGAAAAGAAAAGTTTCACCCATAATATTTCATCAATCAACAAAAAAAGCACAAAAGTGCTTACATTTTATTAACCTGATAAAGTTCAACTTCAACCGGCGTTTCTTGTCCAAACAAATCGATTAAAACATTTAAACGATTGTTTTCTAAATCGAGTGTATCTACCGTACCCATCATACCTTTGAATGGACCATCCACAATATTTACTTTATCGCCAACAGCCATTTCGCTTTCCAAATCCATACGGCTCATACCCATATTTGCTAAAATACGATCAATTTCTTGAGGAAGTAATGGAGTTGGTTTTGCTCCTTTACCACTTGATCCAATAAATCCAGTAACTCCAGGAGTGTTTCGCACAACATACCATGCCTCATCACTCATCACCATTTCCACTAACACATAACCAGGAAACATCTTTTTCTTTTTTTCTTTTTTAATTCCATCCTTAATTTCAATCTCCGTTGTCTCAGGAACAATAACACGATAAATATAATCCTGCATTCCCATTGATTCTGTACGCATCTCTAACTTTTCTTTAACGCTCTCTTCATGACCGCTATACGTATTGACAACATACCATAACTTTTCCATTAAAACATCCCCTTCACAACAGATAATAATAAATTAAGAAGTAAAAACACCGCAACTAAAAAGGCACAAAACAAAATCGTTGCAAAAGTATATTTCATAACCTCTTTAAAACTTGGAAAAGTCACCTTTTTCATCTCCGTGCGTACTTCTTTCAAATAACCTGGTTTCTTTTCTTTTTTCTCTTTCTTTTCTTTCTTAGCCATAGAACCACCTCAATATTTTTTCCAAAATAAAAACACCTTTCGTGTTTGTTAAAACTAATCTATCACAACTCCCAAAAAAAAGCAAGAAAAATATCTTTTCTTACTCTTCGACATCTAACGTATCAACTTCAACCTTTTCAGGTATCTTTTCCGTTTTCTTAGATTCTTTTTTCTTTGGTTCACTATTCTTCTTAGAAGATTTCTTTAATTCTTTATCGATTTCATTTAACTGACGCATAAATACCGTTTCTTCTTCATCTTCAAAACCCTTAAAGAAAACTTTCTCGATTTGATCATGATTAAACAATAACGTTTGATTACTTGCTAAAAAGCCTTCTGGATACATACAACCACTATAATCGTATACTTTTTCCGTATTCTTATTATCGACAGATAAGTATCCGGTAATCATCGCCCTTTTTGTTCCACCTGACAAAATCACAACCGAACCAATTGGTAAAAATCTTTCTTCTTTCATATCGCACCTTCCTTTATCTTCCCAATTTATTTTTTTCTACTTTCTCTTGAATATCTTTCTGATTGAAATAATAAATTTGACCCCCTGATAAATCAACATTTCCATCATCATCCAGCAAATTAGCAGCATAGTCAAAATAACCAATACCTGGTATCTCATAATGAACCGCTCGAATTTCATAAATCTTGTTTTGACCATGCAATCGTACCCGGTCTCCAACATTCAAGTTTTCAAAAAACGATACATTTTCATTCAACTTCTTTAAATATTCTTCAAGCGAAATATCAATCGATTGTCCATTTTTATCAATATAATGAAGGTTTTTCATGGAATCTTCATTACGCATCATGATCCACCTCCATTATAGATCTGCAGAATTTGTTGATAAGCTCTCTTGCCCATCCACGAATTTTTATACAACAATCGGATATAAATCAAATAATTTGGTACGTTGTGACTTCTCCAATCAAGCAAAGCTTTCTTTTCAGACTCATCAAAACGATTTTGTTCTAGCGCCAAATTCAAATAATTTTCTGCGCGGATCTCTTGCATCTGATAAGATGATTGTATCACATTTTTCGTTTCATTTAAACGCAAATATTTGACATCTAAATTATCAATAAAACGACTTCGATCCAAAGCATCTGCATCTTTTAAAACCGTACTAATATTGAGAAGAGAAACCATATCATCCACCAAGACACCATACTGTTTCGCAATTTCACCAAGAGAAGCCAAATTATCATCCACAGCATGATAGCTAATCGCCGCTTCAATGAGTGCCATATCCCGAGCTGAATACTTATCACGCAAATACGCTTTAGCTGCCAAAGCACCACTATTTCCATGATCCTTACCATTTCTGCCAGCATCATGATACTTCGCTGCTTCCAAAAGAATCGTCATCTCTCGGTTAGATAAATGGAGTTTACTTCCTAAATATAAAGAATAGAACACTACATCTCGAACATGTTCAAAACCATGTTCAGCCATTTGAATATCATCATAGACGTGTAAATTTCGTAACTCTTCCATCGAACTTTCAAATATACGATGAAGTCCCTTTTCTTCCATATAAGAAACCACATCCGCTAAATCCGTTTGATCACTCATATTTTTCACCAAACTATTTTCAAAATAAGAAGTATGACTACCATCGAATAATTGACTAAGTCCCATCTGAGTCATCTCATGTCCCAAAGATTGTTCATTGAGAACCAAACGAACCGGCAAAACCATCCGACCTTTTTCATCAGTATAAAATGGTCCGGTGATTTCATAAGTATAACCGCGATTTAATAACAATTCCTGTTGGCCATAAGCATTAACTCCTGTAAACTCTTCGATATATGCTGCTTTGATTCCTTTTGGAATCTCAACTTTAAGTACAATCTGATAAGCCTCTGGAGCAAAGGAATCCACAACCATCTGATGAGATAAGAACGCATCATCCTGAAAACGAGTTCCAATATCATATGTTTGAACTTTTTGACCATTGACATAAATTCCATCCACGACACGATATGCCGTAATATTTTGTTCTAAGGCAGGGAATGTTTCAAATAAAGAATCCATCACCGAAACAAACTCATCAGGATTTGTAAATACAGATCGATACGCCTCTAGTTTTTGAAGGATTTCCTCCGAAACTTGATTCTTCGTCAAAGTCTTCTTCCATACATCAAAAGCCCAATTTAACTGTTGATTCACCCGTTGAATATTGGTTCCATCATAAGTAGCTTTTCCTTTAAAAGAAGTTTTCGCTTTTCGTAAGTAAGCGCAAAGAATAGGACCAGCCGCCTTCGTATAAATACCAATTGCTTGTTTTTGTAAATCGGAAAGATGATGAATTGGATGATCTGGATTCTGGAGCATCTCATTAACGGTAATAATTTCATTCGCAGTTAAATGTTCATAAAAATGATTATAAACCTCTTCAAAAGAAACATTTTGGGTAGCATGATGAGTCAAACCAACATACCACGCGATACTAGACATTAAATGATCATTCGCATCAACCCGTAAAATCATCTCCGGAATTTTACTTAGAATATATTGAGTTGGATCTCCAAAAATCTTCGCAACATCCTCAGAAAAACGATTTTGAGCAATCTTTGCAGGATGTTTTTGATCAATTTTTTTCCATGCAGACATCATGTAAGAAACCCGATCCTCAATACTCAAATTCGGATCAAAAACAGGACTGTTCACAACCAATTGCTGTAAGACATCCATTACTAATTGATCGCTAACAGGGATATGGTAAAAATCTTGCGCTTCTTTCACCAAACGAGTTAATTCTTCAATCCGATTGACAGTCTGTGCTAATTGTTTCACTTGACTTTCAACCGCTTCATTGGCAAAAGTCATCGCCGGATGATTTTGATATTCTTGTATCAACGTTTTTAAATACGGATTATGATTTAACAAATCCCGATATTGTTGCACTGCATCTTTATACTCTTTGGATAAAGCATTTTGATATCCTTCTGCATAATTCGTAACATTTTGCTGTAAAGATAAAATCTCTTCAATCACCGGTAAATCATACATATAACTAAACGGTTCATGATTCAAATAACGGGTATATACCTGTGCTTCATTTGGATGCGTTACCAAATACTGTTGGAGTTGTCCTTGTGCTTCTTCATAGTATTCTTTCCATTCCAAAGAAGTAAACTGTGTTCGAACCTCATCACTTTGAATAAGAGAAGTCGCTTCTCCCACTTTACCCGTTAACAATTGTTGCAGGTTACTTGGAATTCCTAAAACCGCACTGAAAAATTGATAAGAAGATTGATAGAGCATACTTTGTACCGAATTGGCAACATGTCCCATACTCTGTTTCAAATGTTGTAATCCAAGTCGCTGTCCAGCCATCAATAACTTATTCCGTAATCCCAAGAACGAATCAAAAAGGGTATTCTCCGTATTTTGAAGAGGTGCTGTCACACGTAACGGTTCAGTATCTTGGAAAAGATCAGCAGTATCCGAAATATCTTGACGGAGTTTTAAAGCCAAATCCGGATGCTTCGCCAACAAATCCACATACTCCGTTGCTTGTACCTTCAAAGCATTTAATTCTGCTAACAAATGATGTAAATATAACACCCGACTTTCCACTTCACTAAAATGAAGCGCGGAATCAATCGTCGATGCAGCATTCAAATCATCATACAACGATAAAACATCATGTAAACCTGGGTTTTTAGACAACAAAGAACTATACTCAGCATAAACCGTAGCAATCTGCTTTTCTAAATCTTGTAAAGCTTGACTTGGATTTTCATCTAGTTCTAATTTCATAAATAAATTTTGAACGAAACTACCTTCCGTTTCTCCAACAACACCGGCATAAGCCTCCACATCTTTTTGTAATCCAAAAACTTTTTCCACAAATCCTTGTTTTAAACTTTGAATTTTACTAGAAATCTCCTCTTGAGACACTTGAGCATGGACTTCAGATAAATCCCTCTTTGCTCGCTCGAGATTCACATCAGCATTCCGCAAAATACCATCATCCATCAAGCCCATCGCCTTGGTAATCACATCATCTGGATGATCCAAAAATGCCTTTAAAGCCTCCACCATCTTGTTATAACCACTCTCAGACATATTGTTTGCAACAAAGTTATCATGAGTATATTTGCCATCTCTCGCTGCAAAGTAATTTTCTCCAAAATCCCAAATTTGATATACTTTTTGGAATTCTGCAAAAGTTTTTCCCTCTGCTGCCTGTACAAAACTGCGTGCTGCATCCAAAAATGACCCACCATTTTGTAAAATCCAATTCTCAATTCCAACGCCACCAAGTCCATCTTCACCAACACCAGAATGTTTTGGCTTATAAGCTTTTGCTTCCTTTAAAACTTTCTTCGCCGCCAGAATATTGGCAATGACATTTTCATACTGATCTGGGAATAATTGTTGAATCGTATGTAAACGATCTTTCAAACTCATATCCGAAGAATAACTAACCTTATCTGTCTTTGGTCCAAAAGAAATATCAATGTCTACAACCGTATTTTCATCAAGTTGTACATCTGTAAACCGAAAATCTCCCTTACTCGTTGTCACAGCTTTCGTATGAGGATATTGACAAAGTTGTTCATAAAGCGCATGTTTCACTTTCCAAAGTTTTTCTGAATCTCTCATAATCGAAGCATCCAAACGCATCATAAAATCAAAATCGCCATCACCAGGAACATTGGAATTTCGTCCAGTCGATCCAGTATCAATAAAATCAATTGAACCACTCGTTAAATCTTGACTATGTTCGCTATTCAAATGATAACCTAATTTTTGAATAACATCATCTACAACGTTGACAATTTTGCCTCTCTTCTCCACCGTTTCAAAAACAGAAGCAGGAGTAATACGACGAGCAATCTTTAAAATGGCATCTGTCACTAAATTTTCAGACAAAGAATATGTAGAGAATCCAAAATAAGATAAACCATCCATTTTCGAACGGATCGATTGATACTCTTCTTGAGTGAATAACAACTTACCACTAAAATCTACAATTGGAATATAAAATCCCTTTTTGGCAAGTTCAAACTTCAAAATCGATAAATCATCTACCAAAGTCTCTGAAGATGCCATATAATTAACCGAACCATCCGCAAGATAAGGCTCTGCAGGATCAATCAATCGATTCTCGCGATACAAAATGGCATCAATATCTGTAAAAGCAAAACCAGTTCGTCCTCCAAAATGATCACCGGAAGAAAGCGAAAACATCTCCATTTTACTTGGATCATATGTAGAACCATCCACAATACCCGTCAAACCACTTTCTCGCGTCACGTGAATATTTGGATTATCTCCTCTCATCACGACATAAATATTTCCATATTCAAATTTCGTAATAGAATTGGCAAGAATATGATAAATATCTCCCTCTTGCATGACTTTCGAAAAATCGACATCCAAAGGCGTAAAATCAGATACACTCGTACCACGAATCGAACCTAAATATTCATTACTAACATTTCCTTTTTCAACAGAACTTCCAAACGCATCATAAGTTCCAATTCCCCGAATAAAGTCCCCCTTATGAAGTTTGAAAATACCGCCATTTTCTTCCATTTCAGCTAAGACTTTATTCGTTCGAGCTTCCAAATCGGCACTCGATTGGAAAACGGCTTGTTTTAAATCTTGAAAACTTTCAATACCACCTAAGTAGAAGAACGAACGAACAATCCGGTCTTTCAAATCATAACGACTTGTTGTTTGGAATTCATCTCCTAAAATCTTTAACTTTTCCTCTAAACTCATATTGGAAAAATCAATCGTTGCTTTCTTTCCCTTTTGCGTATTGTTATATAACGTCTCCAAATGCCGTACAAAAGTAGTAAGTACCTCAAGTTCTTGTGGCGTATTCGAAGACAAATCAAAACCATTTTCCATTGCTTGAAGATAAAGATCATTTCCAATCTCCAAATTATCAATATACTCAACCAAACTTCGTTCCTGTGAACGACAAGCAATGCGCATTAAATCATTAAAGATAACCGCAAACCGCGTTTCACTAGGGGTCAAATTTCTTCCGATTTTTGGCAAATTACCATCTAGTAATTCTGGTGCATAAGAACTATCTGAACGAAAGTTAAAATTCGTCTTACCACTTAAATCCGGATACAAAGTTTGAAAACAAGAAAAGATTTTTGCAAAGAATGGTAAATTATTTTGAAGAAAAATCTGTTCAATTTTATCCAATGCTTCAAGTGGATGATCCGTACCCAAAATCATATTGAAAAATTCACTTTGAAAGCTTGATAATTCGATGGCATTAGAATTTTCAAGTCTGATACATACATCTGCAAAAGATTGAATCGTCGAAAAACGAATTTGATGAATATTCTGTTCAATATAATCTTGGAAATGCTTTTGTATTTTTTCATTCGAAAGATTTTGATAAACTTCAATCGTCTTCAAACGTTGTTCATTTGCTAAACGTGAATTTTCTAAATCCTTATAAGCGTCAGCAAGCCAGTCAAAATCATCCGCAAGATAAGAAACAACATTTTGATTTGAAAAGAAATCTAACAAGAAAGGATAAGCCTGAAAATCATTCAAAGTAAGTTGACTATCCTGTACCTTTTTACCAAATTCTCCCAAAAAGTTAAATAAACGATCTTTTTGAGCACGATCACTTTGATTACTAACTTCATAAATAAGTCGATATATCCAAGCTTCATCGCGAAGATAAACCCGATAAGAAGGATCATCAATTAAAGAATGATAATCATTCATAAACGCCCGAAATTGACTCTCTGTAATTTGCATCTCAGCATTACCATAGGTAGAATTATACTTATGTAAATAGTAGCCAAAATCTTTACTGCGTAATAAATTCCAATTTGTCAAAAAATCTTTAATTTTCGTGCGATCAAAATTAAAATCCCACTCTACATCATTAGTATTAGTAAATAAATCAATATCAAAAAAACGGTTTGGATAAACTTTCTTCATATTATCCGAATAATAACCCGCTGGGATTTCATCTTTAATTAAATCATAAAACGCACCATTCAAATCATTCGTATTCGCATCAATATCTAAAAATTTTTCGATTAATGGCGAATAATCATAAGTCAATAAAGAAGCCCATAACTGTAAATCTAATTTCTTAACTTTTTCAATACCAAACTTCTCAATAATGGCCTGATCAACGGATTTTAAGGCAGAAACAGAATATTTACTATCTAATCCATAAGCCAAATATTCAATTAAAGAAAGATTTCCTGCTTCCGCACGAGTAATCACCTCAGCTGGAACTTGTAAATTTCTCTTTACTAATTGATATAATTCCGAATCAATCGAAGAATCGGCATTAATCAATACGGCTTGGAAAGGCTGATCATCCACTTCAATTTTATCAATATAATCAACCAATTCTTGACTTCGTCCATCCAAAATCATCTGCGAAATCTCTGGCGAAAGAATATCAATTCCATTGGCAGTTAACTTTCGAACATTCGAATCCGCAAACAAATCAAGATCAATGGTTGAACCATCCATCAAACAATGATCATCACCAGAACAAAGCCATGAATAATAATTCAAATACTGTTTATTATTTTGTAATTTAAACAAATTTTTAACATGACTTCGAAAATTATCTCCCATATCATCCCCGACATCAAGACCTGAAAGCCATTTAATAAAATCTGGATGACTGCTAGCAGACTCTAATTGTCGATAAGTAACTCCATATGGATAGAACTTATCCATCACATTCCGCATAAGTTTATAATCAATTTCTCGATCACTTTTTGCACGATTCATATTGTAATCTGCATTCCGAGAAACATCAGTTGCTCCAGCACCTGGACCATTCTGATTTAATGATTTTAAATATGAAGTAAGGGTATTAGACGTAAGATGACTGTCCAGTATTTTGTTTTGATAATAATTGTCATCAACCCAAAAAACAGGTATATTAAAATATTTAGCTGCCTTTAACAACTCAGATCGAACACATTTAAGATCATGAGCCATATGAACAACATAATCTGGGCGCATTTGCTTTGAATCACGCAGAAACGTTACCTCATTCCAAGAAAGGTGTGTCATATGAACCGAACTAACATGATTAGACATAACTTTTTTTGCATACTCACTCAAAAAATGCTCAATAGTCGTAATAGTATTAATATAATGAAGATGCTTTGAACGAGTATTCTCCATAGAAAGGTTCATATTGGCAGAGCCTTTAACGTTCACTCCTCCATCTTCTAAAAACATGATTCTTAATAGTTCTGGTGCAACATTTGCAAAACCATAAATAACTGCACGACTCTTGTCATTAAAGTAACTAGTACTATTAGACATAGCTAGACAAGCAAAATCAGAGATTAAAGAACAAGATAAAAAGAAACTTCCATTCGTACTATACCACTTCGAAGGATTATCCAATAATTCATTTGCTTCTTTAAGAAACGGAGTGTTTGCTCGATTAGTAATTGCATGAACAAGCATGATAAAATCTTCCCCAGAAAATTTATAAACAGGAATGGAACTACCATCATACGAAAGATAAGTAAAAGGTTCTTTTCCTTCCAACATTTTATCATAAGATAATTTTAAATCCTGAGCAAATTGATACCTTAAAATTTGATTTGTTTCATCCTTCATTTTAGACAATAATTCAACATATTGCTCTGAGTTCAATAAAGAATTCGTTTTTGAAAAATTTAAAATTTCATCCGTATTAGCATTTATACATTCATTAAGTAAATCTATGAAACCTCCATATTTTTTATAATATTCTTGAGAAAACTTTGTAGAATTGATAGTTTCCAAAACATATGGTAACATCTTGACATCCTGAGCCGAAAACCCAAATTGAGAATAAAGTAAATAAGAAGAAAGCAAATCGTGATTATCATATTTCAAGGATTCAATAAAAGATGAATTGACATCAGCACGAGAAATTGCCTCAACAAACTGAATAAAATCACCATGACCTAATGTTAAAAAATTCAAATAACAATCCATCGACTCTAAAATAAATTGTATATTACGAGAAGATACAAATTGTTGAAGAAGTTGATAATCACTAGAATTAAATTGTTTAAAATCAAATATGCCAATTTTTTCCACCATATCACTGATTAAATCAACATTTTCAGTTTGAACAAGCTTTTGAAACATCGATAAAGCAAATTCATTGATAAGACCCTTATGATAAATTAAATTCAAATTATCCAGTCCAATAGAATGAATAAAATCCATATCAAAATAATTCAAGAGAGACCTAGAAGTTTCAAATTGTGTAGAATTTTCAAGAATACTTCGTGCCGATTCAACATTTTCATAAGTATACAAAAATCCATCAAAGTAATTTCCTTGGAAAACATTTTGCATGAATTTTGAATGTTTCACATAGAATTCAAGCACACTATTTTCGCCGATCTTAATATCTGAAAAAACATGTTCATAAACACCATCTCGAAAAATTTCTGAGCCCAATTGTATGATATTTTGAATGTTCTCTTTGCTTGCAACTGCTAATAATCTTTCACTATAACCGTCTTGAATAATCTGAACGATTTGATTGCCAAACATCTCTCTTCCAAGAATTTGATATAAATCGAACGCAGTTTGCATATTGCCAATCTGCTGAAATAAGTCTGCGTGATCATTATACTCACCTATAAAATTCTGAATATTTGCATCTGAAAGTGACAGAATAGCTTCATAAGTACCATCTTCAAAAAAGGAAAGAGGAAGTGTATTAAGTGTATTAAATATGTCTATACCAAATTTTTGAGACAATTCAACCAATCGACTACTATATCCTTTTTCAAGAATCTGAGACATTTTATCACTAAACACATCCTTGCCCAAAACAGAAAACAATGAACGGAAATTTGCATCGTCAAAAACCTTTACGTTAAAGTTGGAGATTGGCTCAAAATAACCTTCTTGTACCCACTCAAGATATTCATGATAATGTCCACTTTCACGTAGAGAAAGTAAGTTATTGATGTGATAAGCCAAGATTTCATTTACATTACCATCCAGTTCACTCGCATTTTCTTCGACAAATTCAATAAATGGTAAAATTTCTTGAACATAAGCACGTCGAAAACCATAGTCTTCCATAGCACTCGAAACCGTTTGTCCATCGATTCCATATTTCGATAATTGATTCGAAACATCTTGAACATCAAGTGTATCGATACCACTCTTCGTTCTATCTAAATTCGTTTGAGAATTAAACAAATCTTCCAAATTGAAGGACAAGAGATTATTCTTTGCTTTCTTGACATAAGAAGATTCTCCATTCTCCATACTTTGTGCAATTTCTTGAACTTTTGCTTCCATCATTTCGACATATTCAGAGCCAAAAATCTTTTCCACAATTTGATAAGCTACCCGTTGATCAAAAAGTTTCATTCGCATAAAATCTGCAAATTGTTCATCAAAACCATTAGTGGAATTACGATCAAAATATTCCTTTGTATGACTACGCAAAAAACCATTATCATAAACGGTGCTATAATATGGATTTTCTCCTTCAAAAAGAC
Source organism: uncultured Bacilli bacterium (assembly GCA_947588935.1). Classification (GTDB taxonomy): domain Bacteria; phylum Bacillota_I; class Bacilli_A; order RF39; family UBA660; genus MGBC162267. Next base: position 6,858 of record CANQAU010000012.1, on the reverse strand, counting down.
TATCAATGATACAAGCAACCGTATCATAAATTTGCATCGTTGAATCCGTATCACAAATATAATAAAAATTAGAATTTGTATATTTATAACGATACAAATGAGATAAAGGACCCGTTAAATCAGCAACAATACTTTCTACAGTCGCTTGACTTGGTTTTCCCAAAACAAGTTCAGAAATTTGCGCTTCAACTTGAGAAACAATCTCTTCATAATCTGCCCCAAAAACATTACGAATTTCATTTAATTCTTGCGTCAAACTGGTATCATGATTTTGAAGATGAGATTCAACCATTTGTTGAATACGAGATTGAATATCTTCTGCATGTTGTTGGAAATAATTCGTTCGTTCTACGATAAATTGATCCCATAATTTTTCTTTATAATCACGTGCTTCTTGAATAAACGATTCAACATCACTCGAATTGGCTTTCCAATTGGCCAAAACGGCTTCACGGACATTCGTATAATCCTCAGGGATTGATTTATTATTAATTAAAGCCCATAAAGCATGCCCAAGTTCATGAGCAAAGACTTCTTTTCCATTTCCAATTTCGGTAAAGATGGTAAAATCATCCCGACCCGTCACTTGATTATCGTTGCGGAAAGCCGATTCACCAAAAGTGAAAGCATCAGCTAATCCCATATTCAAAACGTTACCAAGAACATCAATATTTTCCACAATCTTTCGAATATTACCATCGCGAGAACCATACCCATGAATCAAAGTATCCATAAAAGTTTTCAAAGAATAATAATCGCAATTTTCAGCAACCGACCGAATGTAATCTTGTGCTTTTTGTGGCAATTTAGACAACACGGAATCATAAACTTGACTATAATTCGTATTCGCATCGACAGATTTTGCATCCGGGATATCGATGGCATTGACTTCATCCCTAGCCCGGTCTAAATTATATTCACTATTCCGAGATACACCGGCTTGACTAACATCGGCTCCAACCTTCGCAATATCTGCTTGTTGTCCTTGGATTTTTGCAAATAAAGATTGCATAACCGAAGAAATAAATCCTTGCACAGGATGATACTCATAACCAGCAATACGCTTGCCTTCTGGTAATTGAAAACCTCTTGCAAATAAAGTATCTAACTCCATCGAAGAAATTTCTTGAAGACCAATTCCCTCGTGTAATGCATAATATTTATAACTACCATCACTTTGTAAAATACTCGTAATATTAGCAACATCTATTTGACCATTTTTCAAAGTTCTAGTAATATCCGTACCACTAACAATCTGCTTTTCTTCCGCACTCAAAGAACGTTGAATATAATCCAGTAAATAACTCTTACTTTCAATAATACCCGCCGTATCCATATTGGTTTCCAAAGAAAGAATTTCCAACTTTTTCGCCAATTTGCCAGCCAAATCTCCCTCTTGTAAATCATAGTTTGCCTCTATGTACTGATCTTTAATTTTAGATAAAACCTGATTATATTGATCCGTAATATATCCTAAGCTCTGATCAATCTCCAAAAGAATCGAATTAAATGTTTGTTGACCTTGCCAATCATAAGGAGTAAACTTCACATCTCCATCTTCATCTAAAATACTATAATCCGCTAAAGACAAAAATCCTTCCGTAGCTTCATGCGCTTTAATGCGCGCTAAGTCTTGTAAAGAACCCTTAGTTGCATCCGCCATAAACGTCATATTATCAATTTTAAATTCAACCCAAGCATGATGAGCACTCTGAATTACCGACTCAATTCCTTGTGATTCCAATAAAGATTGATAAAGTTGTGACCAAATCGTACAAACCACTTTATTATTTAAAACGGTATCATCGGTAATCTCTTTCGTATAAAGAGAAATGGCTTCTTCACTCATTGCATTCTTTGCATAAGCTTCACTAAAATTTAAAACCTTTCCAAGTTCCAAATATAAATAACGGGCTTTTTCAATAGCACTAAGTCCACTTGGCATATTGGCTACAATTTTATTTTTTAACTCGCCAACCGTTGTCGGATCACGTTGTACATTGGCTTGATCAATGAGTGTCGCAATAGAAGTTGTATTTTTATAATCCTGAATTTTTTGAAATATATTCGTAAGCGAAGACAATTGCGTCGTAAGTCCCGAAAAAGCTTGTTGAACTCCCGTATTTTCTACCATAGCAGACACTGAATCGACAGCACTTGCCAAAACAGAATGAACATTTTGACTAACATTTGCTCCAACCGATTCGAAATGAACACCAGAAAGAAAAGATTTTAACTGAGAAGTTCTTCTTTTTGCATACTCATATTCAGACGCCATCCCAATAGCAAAATTCTTTAAATTATCAGCAACTCCAGCTAGTTTTCCCAGTTTCACATTCGATTGATAATTCTCATATTCATCTTGTGAAATTTCCTTATAAACAAATTGGCCATTTTCTTCCGTCAAACCTAAATAAACAATCTCCGCTTGATGAGCATCAAAATGATAATCTCCATCATGCGTAATAGCCAAATCACTCAAACTCCGATAACGAAAATCAGATAAAGAGTTTTCATCCACTTGAAATTTAACAGCAATCCGTTTTTCAGCAAAAGAATTAATATTTACAGCAACATCAGAAAGAGTTGGCGCACCAGCAAAAAAGAAACTTTTCTTATTTCCATAAGAACTAATATAATCACTTGCTTTAACAAAACCACTTTGTAAAATTTTTTGTGCACTTTCCAAACTAGTAATATGATAAAGTCCATTCGAAACAATGTTGTTAGATACTGCCTTAGAACTCGTTACGGCATCATATTTGAATTTTGCTGCCAAAGCTGGAAAAGTATCAAGCATACCCAAAACAGCTTTTGGAATCGCCCGAAAAGCTTCAACATTTAATTTTGATTGAATTGAAGCATGCTCAGAAACAACATCGGCAACCTCTCCAACCGTTTGAACATTTTGTAAATCCGTATCCATTCGCTGAACTTCGGTTAAATCGACTCCTTTTGCCAAATTGGCTTTTAACTGAGCTTCAATTTGCCGAAATTCCGTAAAGACATCAGAAAGGGTATCTGCCACTTCAATCGTTAATCCGGCATCAGCCCGTTCACTTAATTCTTGAAGACCTGGATTTTCTCTTAATAATTGATCACGACGATTAGATAACTCTTGATTGCTTTCCTGATTTCCTTGTTTGTTGGTAGCTGTTCCAACTGCGCCTGATTTTGCGGTATCCCCATCAGTACTACCTTGTTTATTTCCAAAGCCAAACATTCCAAACAATCCACCAAGTAAAGAGGTAGAACCGTGATTACTAGCGCTTCGCTCATCGGTTGGCATCATCGTCTTCACCACACCATTGGTTTGACGTGAATACTCTTGAACAATCTCTTCATAACTCATTCCTTGCGTCGAAGGAAGAATTTGATTCATCATTTGAACAACCGAATCTTTCGAAAGATTACCCAGTTCCACATTTTGTTCAATTTCATGAATACTTTTAGCATTCATCGCAAAAGAAACACTGTTCATGATTCCACCAGTAATAGCTCCATAAGCTGCTGATTGAACCGCTTCCCCCATCGTCTCCGAAGCATTAAATTCATCTTTTAAAATGATAGAAGAAAAACCAGCATCCACCCAAGATTGCCAAAATTCCTCATTTCCTTCTTTCACACAAGATTGCAAAAATGTTTTCCAACTGGTGACATTCACATCACTAAGAAGTGGAATCGCACCTAAAAACTTTTCCATTAAAACTTCGCTACTACCACTGGCAATACCATAAAGAATAGAGGAACCCTTCGAATGCCCTTCTACCATTGCCGAATGATATCCGCCACCACCTGCACTAATTCCTAAAGCAGCAGATCCAACCCATGGATTCACCACACTAGCAGCCATCGCTGGAAGCATATTTCCAATGGACTGACTAATTTGGAAATTATGTTCAAGTAAATAACCATAATTTTCAGAATAATCAATAATGGACTCTTTCGCCACATTATTTAATTTTCCATCAGCACCCATTTGAATTAATCCCGATTGAATTTTCGAATTTTGACTAGCTAGGCCCTGTAAAATATACATAGTTTCATATTCACGTTCACTATAAACGCGATTTTCTTCACCGGAAAAAAACGCTTCAAAGGCATAACCCGTATTTTCAAAAAATCCTACCGTACCAGTACCTAATCCTTTACCAGTAACCCATAAATGATTCGTAACATAACCCAATTTATCTTCATCAACATCTTTTAAATGATCCAAGAATTTCTTCGCATTTAACTCTCCAACTTGCATATTTAAAGACGTTTTCATATCTTTAATATATTGATCTGCCGCATCTTTTCCTTGCGTTGCATAAGCATATAAATAATAATTTTTCATCGAATCATCATATTGATCATCCGGCCACTCTTGTTCGACTTTATACATTTTCTCTAAAAGATCTTTATCGGGTAGATTTAAAAAATCAATGGCTGCTCCATATTGATCTTTCATCGTCGATAAAAACGTATAAGGATCCACATCTCCATATTTCTTACAATAAGAACTGTAATTAACAATAATTCCACCAGAACCCTCCGGATAAGTAAAGAATTCTTCGGCTTTTTTCATATCCACTTTTTTCACAGATTTCGCTGCATTAAAATTCTGATAATCAATAGAACGCATTTCAAGTTGATATGGCAATACTTTCATTTGTTCCCGTACTTGATTTTGAATAGCCAATTTTTCTTGATAATTGGCAAGAGCAACGTCATAAGCTTCTTTATAACTTGCATAATCATCATATCCCGTAGATTCAAACAAATTTTGTAAAGACTTAAACGTCGTTCCTACTGACTTATCTTTCTCAAAAATAAGTTCGGCTAATCTTTCTTCACTCATCGAAGTTAACTGACTTGCACTAATTCCTAAAGTATTTAAAATGCGATCATCATAATTTCCTTTTTGATAATGTTCGGCTAAAAGATAAGCATCATTCATCCCCATCTGCTTTTCTAAAGTTGTCTCAATATTTGCAAAATCATATCCCAAAAGCGTAAATTGTTCCTGGATTTCTTTTACCTTATCAAATTCCGCCTTTGCTGTTTCCACATTGACATTATCCATTTGTAAATCCACAGATAAAGCATTCAACTCAAAAGCCTCTAATATTTTGATTTCTTCACTCGTTAAAGCCTTGGTACTATCTGCTTTTTCCAAAATACGAACCAACTCTTCTTGCGTAACATTCATTCCTGCTAATCGTTCTGCATATTCCGTTGAAACTTGTGTATCCGTAAAATTCGTCATTTGAATATTATCAAATAACCGAATATAATCAATCGCTGTTGGCTTTAAACCATTATAAACACGACCAACGATTCCACTTACCGTTGTAGCCTTAAAAGAAGCAGATTTTGCACTACTCATTTTGTTTTCAATTGCTTCGATATCATTTACATAGTCTTTCAAAAAATTAACCAATGCCGTAATGTTATCCCCAATTGCCTTATAATTTTGTTGAACATCACGAATCACATTACTAAGAGCAGTCGGCTTATTTTTAATATAGACAAAAGCATCATTTTTATCTTTATAATATCTGGCTAAAGATTCCAATTCTTTAATGGCATTTTTGATTGTCGTTGTATTCGCTAAAATTGGCAAAATGATACCTCCTCTCTATATTTGTTAATCAAACCATCCTTGTTTCTTTTCTAAGTTTCGATCAATTTCTTCTCCTAAATTTTTTAATTTTTGTTTCATCCGTTTTAAACGTCTTCGATCACTCGAACTATCATCATCCATATATCGAGCAAAGTCACTAATTTCTTCTTTCAAATCCTGATATTCTTCAATTTTTCCTGCGGCATTCAAAAGTTTATTTAAATTAAATTGCAAAGTCTTAATATTGCCAACTAAACTTTTTTCTTTCGTAATATCATCAAGAATTCCATTGACTTTTTTCTTAATGTCCGAAGTCATCACTCCACTGCCACTAAAAGTAGTTTTATACTTCGTAATCTCCTTATTTGGAAGTTCATTTAAACAACGTTGTGCAATACTACTTAAAGCAGCATGAGATACTTTTGAATAATCACTCATAAACTACCACCAATTAAAAAATCCTGAAGTACTATCATCAAAAGCTTTATAATTTGTTAACACCGCATCTAAATACGCCTCTATATTGGCATTAATTGAATCTACATCTGAAATATCATTATAAACATCTTTTAATTTCTTCGAAAGATAATCACACGTAGGAGCAGTCCAACTATCATAAGCTGTCGTCACATCCTCAAATTGATTTTGTGCTCCAACTAAAGCCGAATAAATAGAAGTTAACGCTTTAATAATTTGGTCAATCGCATCTTCTGCTTCTCCGTAATCAAATTTCATATTCATAAAATCATCCCTATCGCAAAGTTACTGTTAAATCTTTATAATATTCATTCAGTGCTAATTCTGCCTCAACATACCCAGTTACAAACGCATGATAAGATCGCAAGCACTCTTGTAATTTATATAAATCATTAATATAAGGAGTCATCTTTTCAACAAAAAAATCACGATCAGAACCTTCCCAATGCTCTTTTAAATTTGCCATTCCAAGTTCTAACTTTGCCAAAGCATCCCCAAGTCGATCTTCGATACAATCTTCCGCTGTATTCATCGATGTCTTAACTAAATTATCATACAGTTCTATGTTCATATCATGATTCTCCTTATTCTATATAAGCATAACACAAATAAACAAAAAAATATAGACATAAAAAGTAATGTTACCCTCTACTTTATGCCGAAAATTTCAAAAACAAAAAAGAAATTTTTCCATAAAAAAACTTGCTAATAAAAATCAATAGTTTTTTGTAAAAAATTAAAATTTGTTTTAAAAATGAATTTAAAGTATGCTT
>CANQAU010000011.1 GCA_947588935.1 uncultured Bacilli bacterium | reverse complement strand
GAACTAATCTTGATTCATATCCGGTGAGATTTTTTACTCGTGCTTGAACTGCATATAAATCATTCCAATACGATTCTTCACTTTGATAAACGGTTCGATAATTATGAGTAGCGGTATGGAGTGCGATGCTGTGTCCTTCTTTATAGGCGCGCGTAATGGCTTCATCGGGACCTGAGTTGGTGACAAAAAAAGTGGCTTTGACATTATATTTTTTGAGAATGTCTAATAGATGATCTGTATAAATGCTAGGACCATCATCAAAAGTTAAATAAATATTTTTTCCAGAAGGTGTTACGGAGTTTTGTTTACTATATACATACACGATTCTTTCGGTGGTTGTGATATTTTCTGAGCTATCTTTTACCGAATAATGGATACGATATTCTCCGGCTTCCTGGGTATTGATATTTTTTTCTACCACTACTTGATCTGTTAGATCTCCATCACAGTTATCTTCGGCGGTATATCCTGGTTCTTGATATGCGGTATTGAGAGGAATATAGAGTACTTTATCTCCACTTAGCGTGATGGTTGGAAACGTATTATCTTCTATTGTAGCAGGGACGCTTTTTGAAGTGGTGTTTCCAGAAGAGTCTGTTACTTTAAATTCTACTTGATCATTTTCATAGGATGACATGATTTGATCGGTTAGGTCTCCATCATACGTATCGGTTGCTTGTGGATTGGCATCAAAAGTAGTTTTATCTGGGCAAACATGAATCATTTCTTGACTGATTTCGATGTTTGGCGATTCTTTATCGACGACTTTGATGGTCACATCGATTTCTTTTTCTTTCTTTTGATATGTTAAAAGATATTTTACTTTGTATTCTTGAACTTTTGAGGTATCTAATTCTTCGCCAAGATATTTTGCTTCGGGTTCTTTGCAAAGAAAGATATTGCCATAGCAACTTTGAATTTTAGGGGCTTGAAATGGTTGTAATACAGGAATTTCAATGATTTTATTTTCCTCTTTTACATAAAAATCGCGAATGAAAAAATAATATATCGTCAGTGGAATTATGAAAAGCAAAATCAGGGTTAAACTGATGATCAAGATTCCTTTTTTCATTTTGGAATGTTTGGATTCTTCATGGATGATTTCTTCTGTTTTTTCTTCCATACTACTCACCTATTATTTTTATTTTAGTTCAAAATAAAAAAAAGAACAATCTATTCTTGTTCTTTTTCCACATAATTATTTAATTCTTGGACTTTGTATTTTGGTTCTGGTAGTTGTGATGTTGGGATAAAACCGCTTTGGGCATTAATGACATCCGGAATTCGATTGACGATATCGGCACAAGTTAATTCTGATGTTCCTGGCTTGTTGATTGTGATTGTTGTGTCCGGTTCTCCAAATATTGTCCATTCATTTTTATCAAATTCTTCTGGAGTGTATATTTTTCCAATACATTCTGCTTCAATGGTGATATTTTCTTTTGTCAAGGCAGTTACAACGGCACTCATTCCTCTTACGTATCCACTTTGAACAACCATATTGAGCGTATCTGAATGAAGATCTTCTTGAGCAATGATGGGAATACACTTTTGTTCCATAGAAGTAATGGTTAAATTCATTTTATCGGCTAGCCAACCTACTACATTCCACATATAACTTGCCATAAATTCACGATTTTTAATTTTTTCTTCTCGTTCTTGAGGTGAAATATTATCCAAAGCAGCAATTTCTGTTTCAAAGCGTTCGGCTGTAAATCCAGCACCATGGGCATCTGCTAAAGCAATTCCATAATCTTCGACATTATAACTTGAGCTACCTTTTATTTTCGTAATATGATGTGTAGAACTGGCTATATTTGAAATGAGATTTCCCCAAAAAATATCTTGGTATCCTGCTCCCGTGATGGTACAATGGGTTGCTTTGGCTAATCGATCAATTTCCTTATATAACCCAGGGTTGGAATTGTTTGCATAAAAGGCTTCTTCACAGGTTGTAATGGCATTGATTCCTAGTCTCGCACAAATACGAAGGGGTTCTTCCAAATCATTTAATACACTCATTGTCGTAATAATGGCAATATCGGGGTTGGTGTTTCTTAATAACTTTTCTAAATCCAATGCACTTTGAATTTGAATGCCGATTTCTTCTTTTTGAAATATGGTTCCAATATCTTGTCCAATGACTTTTGGATTGCAATCGACTGCACCAACGATTTCACAATTTTTTTCTGTTGCATATTTTAAAATATATTTGCTCATTTTTCCGCAACCGATTTGAAATATTTTCGTTTTTCTTTTCATAAATTCCTCTTTCTATTCAATATGATCTAAATCTAATCCTTCTTCTTTTATAATGTCTGCAAATTCGATTTTAAAACGTTCGATTTCTTTTTTCTTCACATCTTCATAAACATTTCTGGCATTTTTAATGGCTTTAAATACGTCTTTTAATGTCACGATTTGTTCATCATTGTAAAGGGCATAGGTAAAAGCATTGGCAAGAATGGTTAAGCAAATATCTGGATACCTACTCGCAATCTCATATACTCTTTTATATTCATCGGTCATTTCGACAATGAAAGCCATAATTTTTTCTTTGATAAAGTCACTATATCCTAACTTTACACCGATTTGTTTTTCTAATTTTGGATAGGTTCCCATTAGAATTTTGACGGTATCACTTTTATTTGTTTCTGCTACATCTATTTTTTGAAAACGTCTTAAAAAGGCTCGATCTCGTAAAATATACGTTTCATATTCTTCAGTAGTTGTGGCACCAATCATTTTTATTGTTCCACGATCTAGTCCGGCTTTTAACATATTTGCAAAGTCAATTCCACCGTTTTCTGTTCGATTTACTAAGACATGTGTTTCGTCGATAAACAAAATTACTTTTTCTTTGGTACTTAATTCTTTAACTAATAAGTCCACACGATTTTCGACTTGTCCTTCATTTTGGGTTGTTCCTAAAAGACTTGTGATGTTAATTTTGATGATTTCCCATCCTTCTAGTGCTTTGGGAACTTGGCCCGTTTGAATTCGGTAGGCTAATCCTTCGACAATGGCGGTTTTTCCAATTCCCGGTTTTCCAACTAGCAAGGCACTTTTTTCAGGGGTTAGCAAGGTTAAAATACATTGCTTGATCTCTTCATCTCTGGCGATTGCTGGATCGGTAATGTACGTTTTCTTTGTCAAATTTTCTCCATATTTATTGAGCATGCTTATTTTTTCTTCCATAATTCTACCCTCTTTTTTATTTTAACACATATTCGAAGTTTCTTTCAAAAAAAGGTTATGGATGGCGTAAAAAAAGATAGTATTTTGACAGGAAGCATATTTTGGTCATGCGTCCATTTTCTACTATCTTCTTTTCCTTCTTATATTGAGATTTCTGGAATAAATTTTGGATTTTTGGATTTATGGGTTTTTTTGGTGTGTAGAGTTTTTTTCTATAAGAAGGACCCAAAGTTTTTCTCTTTGGTATTTCTTACTATAATTGGCTTATTTCTTTTTGACAAGAAATTTTTTTGACAAGTTTTGTCGATTTTATTCACTTCGTAATGCTTCGACTGGATCTTTTTTACTTGCTAATTTAGCGGGAATCCATCCACCGATCAATGTTAAGATGACACTGATTGTTACCAAAATGATGGCATGAATTGGATTCATAACTGCTACATCGTGTAAGTCTGTCAATTCGAATAATATATTATTGACTGGGAATAACAGCAATCTTGCAATGAGAATTCCGATTAGTCCAGATGAGACACCAATTAAAAAGGTTTCGGAATTGAATACGCGCGCAATATCACGTTTTCTAGCTCCCAGACTTCTTAGAATTCCAATTTCTTTAGTCCGTTCAAGAACTGAAATATACATAATGATTCCAATCATAATTGATGAAACAATTAAAGATATGCTACTAAATGCTACCAACACAATGGTGATGGCGTCCATAATGTTTCCAGATAGAGAAGAAACAATTTCTGCTTGATCCGTATAAACTAATTGGTCTTCTGGACTTTTTCCTTCATTCCATGCATCTAGGTATTTGGTCAATTCTTCTTTGGCATTAAAATCACGTGGATAAAGTTGAATAACATATGGGACGGCATTATCTCCCAAATATGCTAGCATTTGTTCTTTGACCATTTTTCCTTCTTCGGTATCTTCAAAATTCTCGCCAGTTAATAAGTTATATGATGCTTTTTTTTGTTCCATGACAATTTGAGAATTTTGATTTTGTTCAATGACATAGTCTAATAATTTTTCCGTATAGGTTAATCCGGAAGTTTGAATATAGCTTGGATATTCTTCTTTTAAACGAACAATTCCCACTACTTTGAGTGTGATGGTATTTTGGTCATTGTATAATTTTTCTAAATCTGGATTAATGGTAAAGAAATTGCCAATTTTTTGATAATAATTTTCATTCAAGACCAGTTTTAATTGACTATTTAAAATTTCATCAAATGAAATATTTTCTTGCGTTTCATCTAATCCTAAGGCTTCTAATATGTCTTCGGTGACATGATTTTTCGAATCGACAATGAGTAATAGTTCTTCTTTTTCTTTGGCTTCTCTTCCGGCTAAGATATCGTATTTTTCTTCTACTACGCTGGCATGCGTTTCATCTAAAGTTTTCGGAATACTTCCCATTTGGATGTTATTCACCATCCGGATGGTGCCTTTTATTTTATTCATTATATTCAGCCCTGTATAACGATAATAGGAGATGCCACTGACATAATCTGGATTGGCATTTTCCAAATAATTAATAAAGTCTTGGGTGATATCATTTTGGTGCAAAACCGTTTCTTCTATTGACTTTTCCGGGATGATATAGTCAATTTTGGGATAGTCTTCTTCTGAAGAGGTCATCTGATTTTGCATTTCTTCGATGGTTTCTTCATCTAAATTCATGGCTTGTTCAGAGATGATAATCGGCATGGAAGATAATGTATTTCGTTCAAAAATGTCTATTTGCTTATCAAATCCATTTGATAAACTTAAAATGAGAGCAATACCGATAATTCCAATCGAAGAGGCAAATGCCGTTAAGATGGTTCTTCCTTTTTTGGTTCGAATATTATTTAAAGATAAATGAAGAGCTGTGGCAAAATTCATGGAAGTTTTTCGAATTTGAAAATCTTGTTCTTGATTCTTTTCTTCTTGATATGGATTGGAATCATGAATCGTTTCGCCATCTTTCATTTCAATAATTCGATTGGCGTATGTATTGGCCAGGTCTGGATTGTGTGTAACCATGATGACCAATTTATCTTTGGCGATTTCTTTTATTAATTCCATAATTTGAATGCTGGTTTTTGAATCTAAGGCCCCTGTTGGTTCATCCGCTAGAATAATATCTGGGTCATTTGCAAGTGCTCGGGCGATGGCTACACGTTGCATTTGACCACCAGATAGTTGATTTGGTTTTTTGTGTGCGTGTTCTTTTAATCCAACTTTTTTTAATACTTCTAGTGCCTTTTTTCTTCGTTCTTTTCCACTTACTCCACTGAGTGTCATTCCCATTTCCACATTGGATAAGATATCAATGTGAGTGATTAGATTGTAACTTTGGAAAATAAATCCAATACAATTATTCCGGTATGCATCCCAATCTTTGTCTTTGAAAGCTTTTGTAGATTTTTTATTGATAATTAAATCTCCTGTATCATATCGATCTAATCCACCAATGATATTTAAAAGCGTTGTTTTTCCAGATCCACTAGGTCCTAAAACCGCTACAAATTCATTTTGGCGAAATTTTAAACTAATTTTCTTTAACGCATGTTGGGTAAACGTTCCGGTTGTATAACTTTTGTTAATATTTTTGAGTTCTAGCATTTTTCTTCCTCTTTCATTTTATTAATAAATTTTTCTGTTAGTATCGACATTGCCTTGTCAATCGTTAAGAGTTCTTCGTTTGTCAAACTTTTTTTAAACTCTTCTTGTTTTCGTAATATAATTTTGCGTACTTCACTTGCTACTTCTCGACCTTTTTTGGTAAGACAAATATGATATTTGCGATCATTGTTTGTCATTCTGTCTCGATATATATATTCTATTTTTTCTAATTCTTGAATATTCCGAGTCATGAGGGCATTATCGACTTTCATGAGTTTACTTAGTTCTGTCATCGAATACCCATCTTGATGGGCATTTAAAAGCGTTAGAATTCCTAAATGAGTACTTGATATATGATATTTTTTTAGTTCTTCATTAAAATTTTTTTGAATCTTATTTTGACATTGCCTTAAGTAAATCAGAAATGTTTCATATTGTAATTGTTCCATATAAACACTTCCTTCACGTACTTTATTATATGCTGTGTAAGTTGAGATGTCAATTTATTTTATTCTCCAAAGAGTTGAACCCAATAATATAGATTATCTGTTGGATTTTTTATGGCTGCAATTCCGATTTTGGTATAGTCTTTATCTAACATTTGTGCTTTATGAGGAGCTGAGTTGAAAAAATTCTGATACATATCTTGCGGGTTAGTCGTATAGGTTTGCGTAAGATTTTCGCCATAAGCGAAGTTATTTACTGTATAAAATTCGCGATTGTCAGGTCGGGTATGGTTGGCATTATAATTTTTCGGATCGGATATGATTTCAGTGGCACGAAGTTGGGCGGAAAAAGCAAGTGATGTCGACCATGATAATGGAGAAAGATTCATGGTTTTCCGCAAATTATTCACCAAAGAAAGTCCTTGATAGGCTTCGTTGATTAGCAAGCGTTGATCGCTTATTTTTCGAAGAGCATAGTATGTTTTATCACTAGATAAAGAGATAATTTCATTTTCGCTATGTGAAATGGATTCGGATTGTATCGATGTGGTCCATCCAAAAATCGTGTATGCGTCTCGATCGGTGATGTTTGGCATGCTAATGGAACAAGCTGTGTTGGTGTTATACGCTTGACAAGTTTTGGAAGAAGTTTCAATTTGGTATGCTCCATTCGGATGAAAAGAAGCCGTATGATTGGTATAAGAAATTGCATAAAGCGTCATATTTTGATATGGCGTAAATGTTCCATTATACTCGCCGTTCATAGCATTTTTATTGGTTGAAAACCCTAATCCTTGTCCATTTGAACGCGTTATAGATGGTGTTGTAATTGTACAGTGATTGACATTGTATGCTGTACAGGTATCACTTGACCTACTGATATTGGCACCATTGGCAATGTACGTCATTTGATACGTACGACTTGTAATGGCATAGAGATATTGATTTTTGGTGACGGTAAAAGAACTATTTGGAGCATAGGTTGCAGTGGTACCATTTTCGCTACTCCATCCATAAACCGTTCCTTCGTTTCTTATAATATTTGGTAATGTAATGGTACAACGATCTGTCTTGGTGGTGCATTCTAATTTATTCGCACCAATTTCTGAAGCGCCATTTTGATAAAAGGCAACGGTAAACGTTTTTTCCCCATTTTCTTCTTTTGGTGTTTCTTCTATTTGGGGTGGCTCTGGATTATGTTCTTCTGGTTTTTCCACGTTTTCTGGTGGAGTTGGAGTATTCCCGGTTGGATTATTATTATTATTATTATTCCCATTGTTCTGATTCGAATTATTGTTATTCGACTGATTTTCTGGATTCGAAGAGGATCCCACATTTCCATTGTTATTTTCAGCATTTGTTCCAGAATTGTTTTCATTATTGTTATTGGATGGATTCGAATTATTTTCATTATCTAGTTGTGGATTATTGGTGTTTCCTTCTGAATTTTGATTGCCATTTTCATCGGTTGAACCCCAGAAATTTTGATTATTATTCCCGTTGTTATTGGGAAAACTAGAATTGTTGGGATTTGGATCATTCCAATGAAAATTTTCTATTCTCGATGATAAGTGTCTTATTTTTTCGATGTCCATAAAATGTGGAATTGAAAAATAGAATGTGATACCGGTTATTACCACCGTAAGAATGATAATGATGACTTTGTCATCTTCTGTCCAATTTTTTTTCATTCTTCTGTACCTACAATTGCATCAATTTTTCTTTTGAGGGTATCGTATTCTTTCTTGATTTGTTCACTGATTTTGACTTGTTCTTCATATTTAGGAACAATATAAAAACGAACCCCTAAAAACCAAGCGGCATTAATGATGACAAAAAAGAGAAAAAAGAATGGTAACGAAATGGATATGCGACTTTTTTTTAATTTTTCGTTTAGGATGGCCACTTCTTTTTGAAGTCCATATATTCTTTCGTTTTCTTCTTTGGTGTTATGCGAATATTGAAAAGTGGGTTCGGTTGGTTGGGTGGTTTGGTTTGACATATTTGTTTGCTTTGGTATTTGGGCGTTTGGTGTCACTTGATGTTGAGGCTGAGGGATGGGCGTGACTTCAATTTTTGTAGCGTCCACAACGTTTAGGTTTGTTAAATTATTTTGGCTATTCATACGTCTCACCCTTTATATTGATAAGTATACCATATTTTTTTCATTTCATCGAATAATTTGGTTGACATTTGGCATATTTATAATATATAATCAGTTTGTACTGCTCGATTAGCTCAGTCGGTAGAGCAAACGGCTGTTAACCGTTGGGTCGTAGGTTCGAGCCCTACATCGAGCGCCATTATGAGTTAAAAAACAAGTCCATGAGTGTGGATTTGTTTTTTTATTTTTTATTCTATTTCTGATGAGATGGCCCGCTCTTCTTTTTTTTCATTTCGTATATTATCACAGGTGAGTATTGTGATGATTTTCTTTCATGCTTTTGTTGCTAGTTTAGATGGCTTTTTTATGGGGATGGCACTTCGAATTAGAAATATTTCTTTTTCTCTGTTTTATCGTATTCTTTTTCTTTTCGGAAATCTATTTTTATACACTTTTTTCTTATGCAGTTATCAATTTTTTTCGTTACCTTTCTTTACGAAGCCCTTTTCCATTGGTTGTTATTTGTTTTTATTTTTCTTTTCTCTTCGTTCTTCTACAGATATTCCAATGATGGAAATGAAATTTTTTCCCTTTTTAACCGTCTTACTCTCTCATGTTTTGGATGGAGGAATTATTTCTTTACAATTTGTTTATTCTTACCCGATTTGGTTTTTGGTTTTCTTATTTAGTTTTTTTTCTTATAGACTATTCTTTTTTGGTTTTTCTTTTGGAAAATATTTGCCATTCATTCAAAAAAGCAACTACTTGGTTGCCTTTTTCTTCTTTCTTTTATTAATCTTGCACATTTTGTTTTAAAAATTTTTCATATTCTTCTAATACTTGGAATAGTTGTTCTTCCGTTTTGGCTTGACAGACTTTATTTTTCATTTCTTTACTTTTTGGCATATTCTTTAAATAATATAAAAGATTGGAACGAATTTCTAAAAGAGCAACTTTTTCATTTTTATCTTGTTTTAATAGTTGATAATGATGTTTCATCATATCTATCTTTTCTTGATTTGTTACAGATGGGGGCATTTTTCCTGTTTCTAAAAAATATACACATTCTTTTATGAACCATGGATTTCCCAATGCTCCTCGTCCAATCATTACGGCGTCACAACCTGTTTCTTGTAACATTTTTTTGGCATCTTGGGGCGTTAGAATATCTCCGTTACCAATTACTGGAATCGAAACATTTTCTTTTACTTTTTTGATGATGGACCAATCTGCTTTTCCCCGATATCCTTGTGACCTTGTTCGAGCATGGATGGTAATGGCACTCGCTCCAGCTTCTTCACATTTTTTAGCAACTTCTACGGCGTTGATGTGCTGTTCATCCCATCCACTTCTGATTTTAACTGTTACTGGAACGGATACTGCCGATACAACGCTTGAAACAATTTCATAAATTTTTTCAGGATTTTTTAATAGTGCACTTCCGGCTTGGGCTTTGATGGCAACTTTTGGTACTGGGCAACCCATATTTAAGTCAATGATATCCGGTTTCATGATTTCTTCTATTTTTTTAGCAGCCGTTACAAAAGAGGTCTTGTCATTTCCAAAAATCTGCTGAGCGATTGGACGTTCTTCTTCACTCATCTTTAATAATTCTAATGTTTTTTGACTATTATAATTGATGGCTTTATCACTGACCATTTCCGCATAGATGAGACCACATCCCATTTGTTTGATAATTTTTCGAAAAGAAGTGTTGGAGTATCCGGCCATTGGAGCTAGTACCACCTGATTTTTGATTTCTACATTTCCAATTTTCAATTTCATTTTGCCTCTATATGATTAGGGTTCCTTCTTCCCCATTTTTGATACAAAAGGCATTTGCTTCATCCCGATCGATGTGCATTTCCATTTTGGCGTTTGGTGAAGTTTTTATTTTAGCTTTCACCAGTCCACCACGTGAACCATCAATTTGAACTTGTACTTCTTGTTTATCTTTCAAACCATATTTTTTTGCCTCTTCTTCATTCATGTGAATATGTCGTTGCGCTAAAATACATGCTTCTGTAGTCACTTGACCTTTTGGACCGATGATGGTAATCGGACTTGCATCTTGAATGTCGCCACTTCTTCTAATGGGAGGATTTATTCCTAAAAGGTAAGCATCACTACTACATATTTCTACTTGATTATAAGATCGGAATGGTCCGACAATTCTAACGTGTTCGATTTGATTTTTTTCTGTTTTTAACGTAACAAATTGCTTAGAAGCAAATTCTCCTACTTGACTTAGATTGCGGTCGATTTCCAGTGGCTGATCAAATAATGTTTCATAGGTTTCTTTTGTTAAATGAACATGTTTGTTACTAACTGCGATGGGTATTTTTATTTCCATATCTTGATTCTTCTTTCTATATTTCATTTTGATTTCATGTATGTTTTGACTGATTTTTTTCATATTAGAAATAGGAGGTTATTATGAAAAAACCAGGTTGTTCGAAATGCAGTGAAACAACGGTACAGGGACGTGCTTATATCGATTCGGATTCCGGACTTTTGTGCGTTCGTTTAGAGGAAAAATACGAAAAACCGAAAGGAAAAAAAGTGTTGGTTCCTTTTGTATGTACCACTTGTGGAACTACTGAATGGAAAACCATTCAAGGTGATTAGAACTATGGATTATAGTTCTTTTTCATTCTTCCAAAGCAAATCTTTTAGTTTATCTTGTTCAAAGATTAATTGAAAAGTACGCATTGGATGATATGCACCATCCATAATTACTCTGTCTTTATAATTTAAAATCATTTGATTTTCTAAGTTGTATCCTTTTTCACACCATATGCTTAGTAAAGCTTCGGTGGCCATATCGTGTGTAAAAATGGCAACCGTTTGATCTTCTTGATGAAACAGAATGTCTTTCAGACAATTTTTCATTCTTTCTTGCACCATATTTAATGATTCTCCGTTATGCAATTTATAGTCAAAATCATGCTCTTGGGTTTCTTTTAAAAATCTTTCGTTATTGACTCCTAGTATACCCGTTTTTCTTTCTTTTAACCGTTCATCAATAAAAATGGGTAAATCAAATTCTTCACTGATATATTTGGCAGTCCCAATGGCTGACATGTAATTGGAAGAATAAATGGCTGTGACGTTTTGGAGGTCTTCTTCTTTTTTTAAAAGACTAGCCTTTTTTTCACCTTTAAAACTTAGCAATGTACGTTCTTTTTCTTCTTCGTCACTTCGTTTTGTTTTCTCTAGAAGTTTTTGGTTCATTGTATAATTATTGATGATGAGATAGATGGTTGTCATGCAATCACTCTTCCTAATATTCCATATGATAATAATAACATGATTAATCCGGCCATTAAAACACCAAGGAGTGAGGCGAAAAGCGATTTTTTCTTATCCATATTTAGTAATGCAGCGATTAAACATCCGGTCCATGCTCCTGTTCCTGGAAGAGGAATTCCCACAAAGAGAAAAAGTCCAATATATTTTAGATCTTCGATTTGCTTCTTTTTGGTTTGCGCTTTCTTTTCACACCATGAGACAAATTTTCCAATCACGAAAACGTTTCTCATTTTTCGAAACAAGGGGTTGATTCCCCATAAGATAAAGGGAATTGGAAGGATGTTTCCAACAAAACAAATGATGTAACTTTTCCACATTGGTAGTCCTAATAAACTAGATGCAATGAGTCCTCCTCGCAGTTCTAAAATGGGTAACATCGATATGATAAAGACAATTGCATATTTTCCAATTTCTGTTCCTGCCCACGTACCAAATAAAGATACTACAAACTTTGTAATTTTGTCGGTCATACCATCTCTTCCTTCGAAATTATTATATCATTTTCTTTTCTTCTTTTCATTAAAAAGAAAGAAGTTCTTTGTCCTTCTTTCTAAAGTGTGAGTTTGAGTTTATATGTTATCAATTTTATATAGAGTTTTTCTTTTTTTCTATAATTTCTGATCACTTCCTTTTCTTTTTTTAAGATAGCAAATGAATATGAAATTCTTGTGAATTACTGGTGAATTTTCTTTTTTTCTTTTGCTTTGGGAATTTGAAAGTAAAAGGTTGTTCCTTTTCCTAATTGACTTTTTACCCCATATGGAAAATGATGATTTTCTAATATCGTTTTGACAATGGATAAGCCAATACCTGTTCCTACTACATTTCGCTTATGGTTCTTTTCATTTTTATAATATTTATCCCAGATGACATCCAATTCTTGTTTTTTGATTCCTTTTCCCGTATCGATAATAGAAATGGTAAATTCTTCTTTTTCTTCGGTGATTTTGATATACACTTTTTTATCTTCACCGGTGTAATTGATGGCATTATTGATTAAGTTGTAAATGACTTGATTGATTTTGTTTTTATCCGCATAGACCATGATTTGTTTTGGCATTTTGGTTATGAAGGTATAATTTTCCGTTTCTTTGATAATTTCATATCGTTTTAAAATTTCTTCAATTTCTTTTCTTAAGTCAAATGTTTCTTTTTTTAAAATATCCGCAGATGCCTGCATTTTTGATAAGGATAATATGTCATTTACTAAGATATTTAATCGTTCTGTTTCCGAAATAATAATATTTAAATGTTCTTCTCTTTTTTGATCATCTTGATATGAAATATCTTTCACCATTTCGGCATAGGCACGAATCATTGTCAGAGGGGTTTTTAAATCGTGGGAAACGTTTGCGAGTAAGTCTCTTCTTAATTCATCGGTTTTGGATAGTTCTTCTTGGGCGTTATTTAAACTGTCGACTAATTCATCAATTTCTAAAATCCCATTTTTTTCGAATTTGATGTTCCTTGTTCCTAATTTTTTGGCTTTTTGGGAAATTTCTAAAATAGGCTTGGTAATTTTATGTGAAAGAAAATACGAAATAATACATGCAAAAATAATGGCAATCATGGTTAAATAAATGAGTTGTCCTTTTAAAACACTACTTGCACTACTTAAATCGACCAGACTGGTATAAATAAAAATGTAACTGGTATTTTTCTTTATGCCGTATAAATATGCTTTGGCTTGATATTCTTCATTGATGAGGCGAAATGTTTGCACTTCTTTTTCACTTTGAATCATTTCCGTTTGATATTGGATAATGGCAGAATTATTTTTTCCTAATTCACATCCTACGATTTGATTATTGTAGGTAATGGTTTGATAAGGGGTAATGTATTCGATGCATATTTCATTTTCATAGGCGATTTGTTCTAGGTTCTTGTGTAATTCACTTTCTTTAGAGACCCTGATGGTATTGGCAATCCGATTTAAATTTTTAACTTGATAATTTTCATAGGCAACGTTGAAAAAAATTGATTGGAAAACCCATAAACATAATAAAATGGAGATACTAAAAGTCATTAAATATATTAATGTTTTAATGGCTAAACTATTTGTTTTACTCTTTGTATTCAAATTTATATCCTACTTTGCGAATGGTGACAATCAAATCCCGATATTTTCCTAAATTATTTCTTAGTGTTTTAATGTGTGTGTCGACGGTGCGATCATCTCCATAAAAATCGTATCCCCAAATATTGGTTAAAAGTTGTTCTCTGGACAAGGCTATGTTTTTGTTTTCAATGAGATATTTTAGTAATTCATATTCTTTTGGTGTTAAGTCTATTTTTTGATTATCAATGGTTACTTCATGGGCAATGTCATCTAACACTAACCCCGCAAATTGATAACATTTTTCTGGTTTTTCTTGTCTTTTGGTGATGGCTTTGATTCGGGCGATTAATTCTTTTGGACTAAATGGTTTGGTCATATAATCATCTATTCCTAAATCAAATCCTAGTAATTTATCGTATTCTTCAGCACGTGCCGATAACATTAAAACCGGTATTTCTTTTTCTTTTTTGATTTCTTTGATTGTTTGATATCCGTCCATTTTTGGCATCATGATATCCATAATGATAAAATCGATGTTTTCTTTTTGAACGATGTTGATTGCTTCTAGTCCGTTTTCGGCTTCATAGGTTGTATATCCTTCTCGTTGCAAATATTCTTTTATGACTTCACGTATTAATCTTTCGTCATCACAAATTAATACTTTCATCTTTATCCCTTCCTTGCGACCATATTATATCAAAATTGTGAAAAAAGCATGAAAAAAGAAGAGATTTTTGATTCTCTTGTGTGAAGATAATAACATTTTTGGTTTTGAAAACGAGTTATTATTGTTTTTCTTTGGTTTTTAAATTATCTTTCGCAATACTTAGCATTAATTTGATGCGATTGATTTGATTTGCAACTGAAGATCCTGGATCGTAATCGATGGCGATGATATTTGCTTCTGGATATAGTTCTTTCATTTTTTTGATGACTGCTTTTCCAACAATATGATTTGGAAGGCATGCAAATGGTTGAACACATGCGATGTTGTTGACTCCGTCTTTTAGTAATTCGACCATTTCGGCGGTTAAAAACCAACCTTCTCCGGTTTGATTTCCTTTGGATAAAATGGGTTTGACGTTTTCGGCTAGTTCTTGAATATTGGTTACGTTTCGATATTTGGTTTTCGATAGGTATTTTTGTGCTGTTTTTTCATAGAAATCAATGAACATAAGAGCTTGCTTGGCGATGATGGAAGAGGTTGTACTCGTCTTTAACAGTTCATGTTTGACGATGGTATTATAAACACAATATTTAACAAATCCCATTAGTTCTGGAACGTAAACTTCACACCCTTCTTTTTCTAAAAAGGCTGCTAAATCGTGATTTCCAAAATGATGATATTTAATTAAAATTTCACCGACAATGCCGACTTTTGGAATGTTTTTGGCAATGGTTGGAATCTGATTAAAATCTTCAATGATTTTTTGAATTTCTTTTTTAAAAGTACGAATACTTCCGGATTGAACTACTTTCTTTGCTTTTTCTAAGTGCATATTATAAGTTTCTTGCGATTTTCCGTTTTCTTTTTCATATGGACGAGTTGCATAAAGTAGTTTCATGAGCAAGTCTCCTAAGACAATTGCCATTAAAGCTCGATTGGCCATGGATGGAGTAATTTTAAATTCTTGTTCTTTTTCTAATCCACTGACGTTAAACGATAAAATTGGAATTTTTTCAAATCCAGCGTCTTTTAATGCTTTTCGAATTAAACCAATATAGTTGGTAGCGCGACATCCTCCACCGGTTTGAGTAATTAATACGGTTGTGTGTTCTACATCATATTTTCCACTTTGTAAGGCGGATAATAATTGACCAATGACGATTAAGGATGGATAGCAAGCATCATTATTGACATATTTTAATCCGTTTTCTAGCATTTCCTCGTTCATTTCTTTTAAATACTCAACATGATACCCTTCGCTATTTAATGCTTCTGTTAAAAGTGGCATGTGAAACGGAGACATGTCTGGACATAGAATCGTGTTTTGCACTTTCATTTCTTTTTTAAATAAATTTTTTTGATATTGATAAGGTTCATACGTACATTCTTTTCTTCTTTTATTTACCGATGCAATTAAAGAACGCAAGCGAATTTTTATTGCTCCTAAGTTGCTTGTTTCATCAATCTTTATGGTGGTGTACAAGCGATTGTTCTTTTTTAAAATTTCTTCCGTTTGATCAGTGATAATGGCATCTAATCCACAGCCAAAGGAATTTAAACTGACGAGTTCTAATCTTGGATTTTTTGAAACAACATCGGCAGCTCGGTAAACTCGAGCGTGATACGCCCATTGATCTACTACACGTAAATGCATTTGATCTTCGGTATCATAACAAATCGAATCTTCGGTTAAAACTGCAAAACCTAGCGAATTGATTAAGGTATCAATCCCATGATTAATTTCTTTATCGATGTGATAAGGTCTACCGCATAATACGAGAGCACACTCGTCTTTTTCTTCTAAAAAGCGTAAAAATTCTTTTCCTTTTTGGATAATATCCTGACGATATTTGGTTGCTTCTTTACTTGCCTTTTGAATGGCTATTCGGACTTCTTTTTCTTGAAAATGATATGGTTTCATTTCCGGCAATTCTAAAATTCGTTTTAATAATTTTTTTTCTTCAAGGGGTAAAAAAGGATTTAAAAATTGAATGTTTTGTTCTTTTAAAATGGACATATTCAATTTAATGGCTTCGGAATAAGAAGTGACAATTGGGCAGTTGTAAGAATTATCGCTGGATGCAAATTCTTTTTTTTCGTACATAATGCAAGGATAAAAAATTGTTTTGACACCTAAATCAATTAAGTTTTGAATATGTCCATGGACGATTTTCGCTGGGTAACATACGGATTCGGAAGGAATGGATTCCATACCTTTTTCAAATAATTTACGGCTGGAATGATCTGATAAGATTACCCGAAAACCAAGACTGGTAAAGAAAGTGTGCCAAAATGGGTAATCTTCATACATATTTAAAACACGAGGAATGCCAATGACTCCGCGAGGTGCTTGCTCTTCACTTAAAGATTGGTATTGAAATAATCTTTCATACTTATATGCTACCATGTTTGGTAAGTGATTCATGGAACCGTTATTGCCACTTCCTCTTTCACAGCGATTTCCACTAATAAATGTTTTTTTATCAAATATATTAATGGTTAGCGCACAGTGGTTTTCGCATCGCTGACATCTTGTATGATTGGTTTTCATTTTTAAATTTTCGATTTGTTCTTGATTCAAAATGGTAGAAACGTATTGTTTATCTTCCATTTTTTCGTATTGTTCTTTGGCAATGAGGGCCATGCCATAAGCTCCCATTAAGCCAGCAATATTTGGACGAATGACTTCGTTTTGTGTGACGATTTCAAAAGCTCTTAAAACCGCGTCATTTAAAAATGTTCCTCCTTGAACAACGATGTGTTTTCCTAGCGTCTCTGGATTACGAATTTTCATGACTTTTTGTAAAGCATTTTTGACTACAGAATACGAAAGTCCGGCAAAAATATCTCCAAGGGGACGTCCTTCTTTTTGGGTTTGTTTGATTTTCGAGTTCATAAACACGGTACAACGACTTCCTAAATCGACTGGTTTTTTACTTTGAAGTGCTAGTGAAACAAAGTCTTGAATGGAAATATTTAACGATTTGGCAAGGGTTTCAATAAATGAGCCGCAGCCACTGGAACAAGCTTCATTTAACATGATGGTATCGACAGCTTCATTTTTTATTTTGATATATTTCATATCTTGTCCGCCGATATCGATGATGCTGGTCACATTTGGTTCAAAGTAAGCTGCTGCGGTATAATGAGCCATCGTTTCAATTTCGCTGATGTCTAAATTTAGGGCTGTTTTGATTAAACCTTCACCATATCCTGTTGAGCCACTTAAGCGAATGGTTATGGACGGATTTATATTTTGATATAGTTTTATCATCATCTTTTTTACTGTATCAACGGGAGTTCCTAAATTGGATTGATAATCCTCATATAGAATCGAGCCTTGGTTGTCAATTAAAACCAATTTGGCAGTAGTACTTCCTGCATCAATTCCTAAAAAGGCATTACCATGGTAATTTTTTAATTCTTTTTTGAGAATTTGATGTTTGGCATGCCGTTTTAGAAATTCTTCTTGTTCTTTTTTTGATTTGAAAAGAGGTGGTAAATTGGAAGATACTTCTTCATGGAATGTATTTAAAAGTTCGATTTTGTCCTTCATTTCTTGATAAGTCAGTGTCGTTTCTTCTTGATTTGATAAAACCGCTCCATAAGCAACAAATAAATGGGCATTGGTTGGAATGATGGCTTCTTCCTCTTTTAAATTTAATGTTTTTTGAAATCTTTCTTTTAAGGTATCTAAGTAGGTCAGAGGTCCACCTAAAAACATCACATTTCCTTTAATGGGTTTTCCACATGCTAAACCACTAATGGTTTGATTGACGACTGCTTGCATAATAGATAAGGCGATGTCACTTTTTTCTACGCCTTCATTTATGAGTGGTTGAATGTCGGTTTTGGCAAAAACCCCACAACGTGAGGCGATGGGATAAATATTCTTTCCGTTTTTGGCTAATTCATTTAATCCACTGGCATCGGTGTTTAATAATACAGCCATCTGATCTAAAAACGCTCCAGTTCCTCCGGCACAAGAACCATTCATTCGTTGTTCTAGTCCACCTGTAAAGTAAATAATTTTGGCATCTTCTCCCCCTAATTCTACTGCTACATCAATATTTCTTGGGTAGTTTTCGACCGCTTTTTTACAAGCAATTACTTCTTGAACAAAGGGGACTTGGAGATGTTTTGCTAAGCTAATGGCTCCTGATCCGGTTAACGCAAGTTGATATTTCTTTTTGGGACATTTTTCTAGCGTTTTTTCGAATAAATTTTTTAATGTTTTTAATGTATCTGAATAATGACGTTGATAGTCACTAAATATGATTTCATTTTTTTCATTGACTGCGATGATTTTGACAGTTGTAGAACCAATATCTACACCGATTCTGATTTTTTCCATAGCATCACCTTTTTTCATTTTACCATGTGATGTTTTATTTTCAAAGAAATAAAAAAGGAGATTACTCTCCTAAATCGACATTATGATAAATTTCGGTTACGTCATCTATTTCATTTAGCATATTGATTAATTTTTGGAAGGTTTCTAAATCTTCTTTGTCCAGTTTTACTTTATCTTTTGGATACATTCCTTCTTCATCTAGTTCATACGTTACATTTGGAATGAGACGTTCTAAAACATCTTTTACTTTATTATGATCATTTGGTTTGACTGTAATGATAATTTCCTCATCTTCTTTTTCGTAATCAATTAAGTCGATTCCTTCATTTAACAAAGCTTCAAAAATTTCTTCTTCCCGATCGCTTTTGATGCTTAAGATTGCTAAATAATCATAATTGTATGATACGGAATTGGTTACTCCCAAGGATTTATGAACTTTATTAAAAGCTGCACGTACAAAGCCTACTGTACGATTCACATTGTCGGTAAGTGTTCGAATAATGAGTGTCGATGCTCCTGGTCCAAAGCCTTCATAAATGACTACTTCATAGTCTTCTCCACCGGCTCCTTTGGCTTTTTCAATTGCTCGATTGATAATGTCACTTGGCACTTGTTCTTTTTTGGCTTTTTCAACAATTCTTTTTAAAAATATATTGCTTTCTAATTCTGGTGTTCCTTTTTTGGCAGCAAGATAAATTTCTTTTGCGTAAGTGGAATATAATTTTGCTTTCGCTGCTCCCGTTTTTTGAATACTTGCCTTTCTTACTTCATATGCTCTTCCCATATTTGCACCTCTTTTTTAACATTCCTAGTATACTACAAAAATTTTAATTCTCCTATAAAATCATATATAAAATGTGATTTTTTATAATATCTTTTTAAATTGCGGATGACTTTTGGAATTCGATAAATATTATAATAATTAATATGTTCTTTTTCCATGACGTATTCGACGGCTTTGATGACGGTTTCTTTTCTGGTTTTGGTATGGAAAAAATTTTGAACTCTTCGGAATTGTTTTTCGTTGACATTTCTAGTTATCATTTCAAAATACCAGTCTTTGGTTTTCTTGAATGTGTAAACATATCCGTCAAGATGTCGTAAAATTCGCATTGTGTCATAATATCCCATATAAATATTTTCGTGAACGCGGTCGTTATTCAGTTCGAGAATACTTCCTAGACTTCGAGATGGTTTTATATATATTAATTCTACCTCTTTTTTGGGCTTTTGCGTAATGTTGATACTTAATCCTGTGTTGACATGGACAACGTAAATCTTTGTATATCCTTTGTCAATCATCATGTTTACAGGACTATTGTCATAAAATCCACCATCGACGTAATATTCATTATTCACGGTTTTCTTTAAACGAAAGATTGGTAAGAAGCAACTTGCTAAAATACAATCATATAAGGTGTTTTTTTTCATTTCTTCTTTGAATAAATAAACCGGTTTTAAGCCATTTAATTTGACGGTACAGAGTCCAAAATCTTTTTTACTGTTTCGAACTTCTTCTTCCGTTATTAATCCTTTTAAGCAACGTTCTAATCCTTCGGTCTCAATTCCATGATTTTTTAATAGGCGAAATGAACCTTTTAGTGTCATTTTTACAAATCGGAAATCGAGTTCGCGATGATTAATTTTGTGAACGTATTCTTCATCAAAATGAAGAATTTCAGCGACATTGATATGAAGCCAGAAATCCAATAATTCTTTTTCTTTTCCACATGATAAAATGGCACTATTAAATGCTCCAATACTGGTTCCACAAAAGCCATCAAATTGAAGTCCAAAATCCTTCATGGCATAATACGCTCCAATTTGGTATGATCCTTTGGTTCCACCGCCTTCTAATGCAAGACCAATCATAAAAACACCATTATGATATTTAGAAGAATTCCTACTCCCAATCCATAATAAATCCATTTTTCTTTTTTATATGTATACATTTCTTTTAACAATTCAAATAGTGTAATATAAATTAACATTCCAAATGTCATACAGAGTAAAAAAGTTTCTAGCGCTGGTTTGAGAGTCTTTTTGAACGCAAATAAAATCAATGCTCCAATGGTACTGGAAATGGTTAAGAATATCAGACTACCAATGGTTGTTTTTTTTCGGTTTTTTTCTGAGTCTAAATTCACAGATATTTCCATTCCCATTGGAATATTATGAAGCGATACTGCAAGAGCCATGAGTAATCCGGCTTTTATATCACTCAAAGTGGTAATATAAATTGACATTCCTTCTAAGATATTATGAAGTATTAAGGAAATTGATGTAATAAAGCCAATGTGGTATAAATGCGCATTGTGTTCTTTTTTGCTTCTTTCTTTTTCTTTATGGTGGTGGTCATGATGCGGAATAAAGAAGTCTAAAATTTTTAGAGTGATCATTCCTAATGCCGTGAAACCAATAATTTTTAACCATTGTGCTTCGGTGTTTTTCGTAACCATTGCAATTTCTGGAATAATGTCAAATAAAATCATTCCTAACATGACGGTAAATGCCATGGAAATTGCAAAGAGCGTTAATTCTTTCTTGTTTTTTACAAATTTGGTAATTCCAAAACTGATGACGAAACAAAGTCCGACCCCGAATGCTAATAATATTGCTAAAATTGAGTTCATAACATCACATCCATCGATATTATAGCAAACTTTTTCCAAAAGAAAAAGAACCCTTGGGTTCTATGGCTTTTTTGGGGTTGCTTCAATTCGCAATTTTCCACTAAATGATCCTTCTGTTAAATCAATTCCTTCTTCATTTGCTTGGTTTTCTTCTGGATCATTTTCAAGCCAAATTCGGAATAATAATTCATCGGTTGTACCGGCTGGGATTTCTAAAGCAACTTTATTTAACGTGATGTCTTCAACTGTTGTTAAAGCGTTTGATGCTTCGTCCTCACTTGCTTGATCTGTCCTCGTGACATTTTCAAATGTTCCATTACTAATTTCGGATTCTCCTAAATCCGTTTTTCTAACTAATTGCCATTTAAAATATTGGCTATATAAATTTTTGGTTAATGATATATTTATGAGATGGATAAAGTATTTTCCACTTACAGTTGATTCTTCAGAATTGGTGACAGAAAATTCTATTTTATCCGCTTCTTCTTCAATTTTATCTGCATCAATTAAACTCATTTTTAAATTGGAGATTGCTGGAGCGGTTTGCAGAGTACTTGTAATATTGAATTTTGCAGCAGTTGTATTTGGAATTTCTGTACTACCGCTAAATTTTGCTGTGTAATATGCATAAGTTAAACTAACTCCTAATGTCACAATGGCTAGGACTAAAACGCTTATTTTGATAATATGATTTTTTATTTCACGATTTGTATCCATCACAATCTTCCTTATCTTCTATCATTATACCTAATTTTTTCTTTTTGTACAATAACTTTTATACTTATGGGGCATAAGAAACGATACTTAATTTATTTTCTTCTTTTATGAGTGTTAATCTGGCGATATAATCATAGCCCAAATCTTTTTCATATTTCCATTGAATTTTCACTTCATATGCATTATACGTGGTATCTTCGATTTGATAAGTCGTTTCTTTGATTTCCAAGACTTCAGCATCCGTGACGATTGGAAGAGTTTGATTTCTTGTATTGTAAGAATTATCTTCCACCGTTTTGTATATGGAATCTATGATTTTGGAACGGAAGGATTCTCTTGCATTTTCATAAATAAATTCCAATCCCCCAACGTCATATTTACTGATTTTATTGTCAATCGTAAATAAGTCGATAACAAATAATTTGCTGATTAGTGTTGCATATTTTTCTTCAAAATCTTCTTCTTTTTCTTCTTTTTCTAATAATTCTTTTAATTCATGAAAATCATTTGAGAAAATTTCTGTATCTCGATCTTCTAATGTATAATCATATCCTGTAATTTCATTGGTCACGGTGGTTACGTTGGTTGCTGGATCTTTTGGATTCGGTTTTTTTATCAACATTTTATATCCGATGAATCCAAGGATTCCAATTACTAGAACGACCACGACGATAATTATTGCAATTTTGGCTTTTTTTGACTTCATACTGCCCCTACTTTCTTCTTATTCTTATAGGGTATTATATCATGAAATTTGTTTTGTTGGCAATTTTCTATTCTGAAATTGTTCGTGTTCTTTTTTTAGGAAACATGTTATAATGCTTATGATGTATATGAAAATCGTATTTGGTTATCTAATTGTTTATAGTTATTTGCTTTGTTTATTGCTTAGTGTGGAGTTTCTTCAAAAAAAATATCATGTAAATGAAGAAGTTCTTCGCAAAATCGTTCATGTTATGGCTGGTCTTTCTTGGTTTATCATGGTTTCTTTTTTTGGCGTTCGTTGGCATTTGGTCATTGTCCCTTTTACCTTTATTCTTGTTAATACTTTTCTTTATTATAGCAATCGTTTTACTGCTATGAAACGCAGTAAAAATGAATCCAAAGGTACGATTTATTTTGCGATTAGTTTTACAATTTTAGCTTTTATCACGGTTTTATACCCACCTTTTCTTCCGTTTTATGGTATTGGTGCACTGGCGATGACTTTTGGAGATGGCTTTGCTCCTTTTATTGGAAAACTGGCAAGCAAACATATTTTGCATTCTTCAAAAACGTATTTGGGTTCATTTTTTATTTTTGGTGTTATTGCCGTTTTATGTTTTCTTTTTTCACAATTTTATTCTTTCTCTTTTGCTTGGTGGCAAATTTTAATCATTTCTTTTTGCGGTACCCTTGCAGAACTTATTGGATTTCGCGGTTTGGATAATTTAACGCTTCCGTTTGTCGTTTCTTTTTTATCTTATCTTTTTGCTTTATAGGAGGTATATATGAATTTGTTTTTTAGTATTTTTTGTAGTTTTTTTCTTGCTTTTTTTGCTTATGTCAAACGAGCACTTACTATTCCTGCTCTTTTGGTTGCTTTTCTTTTTTCAGTTGGCATCTGCTATTATGGGAATTTTCTTTGTTTTTTTGTCTTGTGTGTGGTGTTTTTCGGTACGGTCATTACGAAACGATTAAAATACGCTCATTTGCATCAAAAACGTTTTTCTAATCCAAAGCGAGTTGTGCAAATTCTTGCTAATGTTTCGGTGGGATTTATTTGTCTAGTCTTCTACCATTTTTCTTCTCAAGGTATTTGGTACCTTTTATATTTTGTTTCGATGGCAGAGGCACTGAGTGATACTTTTGCTAGTAATATTGGTTGTTGTTCTTCTAAAGATCCTATTAATATTTTAACTTGGCAAAGAGGTATGACGGGTCTTTCTGGCAATGTTAGCTTCTTAGGAATTGGCGCTTCTTTTTTGGCTGCTTCTTTGATTAGTTTTCTTTTCTTACTTTTTCATTTTGATCTCATTGGCTTTATGGCAATTTTGCTTTGCAGTTTCATTGGTGCAATCCTTGATAGCTATTTTGGTGCTCTATTTCAAGTGAAATATCTTTGTCCACATTGTCATATGGTGACGGAAGCAACCATTCATTGTGGAGAGAAAACAAAGTATTATCGTGGTTTGTCCTTGATGGATAATAATGCAGTGAATTTTATTAGCAATCTTTGTTCAGTTGTTTTGGCATTTCTATTTGTTCTGCTTTTTTAAAATAAAAATTTCATTTTTGTATTGTTTTTACAACATAAATCCATTATTATGAAAGTACGTCAGGAGTGTTTTGGATGAATATCAATTTTATTCCTTTTATGATGAAAAAGTCATCTCGTGTTTCGAAAGATGAGGTTCCTTATCTTATTTTTGAAGATGAAGTATTAAAGAAAACGATTGCACAGTGGATGCATTTAAAGCCAAAAGAGGATATCAATTATCGTTTTGGACGATTATTAAAAGCTGCTGGAATTCCTGAAAATGAAGTCTGCATTCTTGATCAATTCAATGAATCGCAACTTGTTTTTCATTGTTGGTGTCAAAAAAATAAAACAACTGCCAATATTTCTTTGGGTTTTGCTAGCGCTATCAACCCCTCTCAACATTTTGGCATTCAATATAAAAATGTACAAAAACAATATTTCGTTTCTCCGGATAACAATGGTCAACCTCAAAGAATACAGATTCACGATTATACGCTTGCGAACTACCACAATGGAAATTTTTGCCATCGAAAGTTTTCTTTTGATCAAATTTCTTTTGCGGTAACCAATGAAAACTACCTTTTTTCTTTAAACATTTCTAGACCAGATGTTACGGATGTTCAGGATTCATGGGATCAGTACTTTCAACTTCCCGATGAGAAAGCGTTAAAAAATTATTTATTTCATTTATCCTTTCCTATCAATGTGACACAAGTATTTCATGACATTCGTTCCTTTTTTAATCAACCTATTGCCCTTTATCCTGAAATTGAACTGATAGTTCAAAAACGAAATCAAAAAGGTATTTATGAACTCATGGAACAGCTTTCTTTTTATTTTGGAGAAGTTGAAAAATTCTGTGTGACACAGCATGGACAAACCGTTAAAATTGTACGAGGTGGTTTCTGGTCTTATGCTACTGAATCTTTAAGAATTCGTCATTTTGAAAATGGCAAAATTCAGTATTCTTTTTTGGCAAATGATGCATCGGATTCTTTAATGAAGGAAATTCCATTCGAACAGTATCAAAAAATGCAGCAAGAAATTGAAAAGGTTCGGAAACTTTCTATTGATTTTGCCAAAGATATTCAATAATGGAGACAAATAACAAACCTTTTCATAAGTTATTGAAATGTATTGAAGTCTTTATCATAAAAAAACGACTTCTTCTAAGTTACACAATGTATTTTCATTATGCATTCTTTTTTTAACTTTTTGAAGTCATTTCAATTCAATCTGGAGCGATTGTAGAAGATATCTACAACTTTCATTCCTGACGAATTGATGTATAGTAAATCAATCAATTTTATTTTAACACATAATATGTGTTTTTTCCATTATCCTCTTT
>CANQAU010000010.1 GCA_947588935.1 uncultured Bacilli bacterium | reverse complement strand
ATTCACTTCGTAAGAAGTGTTTTTTTTTCGTGGAATTGGAAGTTCTACGTTAATTTTTAGCAAATCAGACTTACTAGGAGGAACAATATGATAATCACGAAAGCACCCTTCCGGATGTCTTTTTTCGGCGGCGGAACCGACATGGAAGAATACTTTAAAGAAAATGGTGGAGCAGTAATATCAACAACCATAGATAAATATTGTTATATCAGCATTCGAAAATTATTACATTTTTTTGATTATAAAACAGAACTTTCTTATGCTCAGATTGAAAGAGTAAATAACATTGATGATATAAATCATCCCCTCATTCGAAATACTATGAAAATGTTAGATATTGAAGATATTCGCTTAACCTATGAAGCGGATTTACCAGCAAGATCAGGATTAGGAACAAGCAGTTCATTTGCCATTGCCATGTTACTTGCTTTTCATGAAGTGAAAAACGAGCATAAAACAAAAAAAGAATTAGCAGATGAAGCAATATATGTAGAAAGAATACTTTGTAAAGAAGCCGGTGGTTGGCAAGATCAAATAGCTGCTTCCTATGGGGGATTTAATCGTATTGATTTTAATCAAAATGGATATACAGTAACCCCCATTGCTATTTCACCTCAAAGAAAAAAACAATTGAATCAAAATTTAATGATGTTTTTTACGGGCTTTACTAGAATTTCATCCGATATCCAAAAAATAAATAACGAAATTACTTTAGAAGAGAAAAAAGACAGTTTAAAAAAGATGTATGAAATTGTAAACAAGGCGGAAGAAATATTAGTAAATGAAAATATTTCACTAAATGAATTTGGAATATTATTAAATGAAACATGGAATCTAAAAAAGAAAACTGGAAAAGCCGTATCCAATGCTAAAATTGATGAATTATACCAAAGAGCCATGAATGCTGGTGCATTAGGTGGAAAATTACTAGGAGCTGGAAGCGGTGGATTTTTGCTTTTCTATGTAGAAAAAGAAAAACAAAAGCAAGTATTAGAAGAATTAAAAGAACTAATATACATTCCTTTTTCATTTGAAAATGATGGAGCATCACTCATTTATAAAACCCCAAAAAATGAAGTAGGTGATTTATAAATGAAGACAGTAGAAAAAGGGATTTGCATTATTACTTTATCAGATAATTATGATCATCAAGAAGTTGCTTTTAGTATGTTTAATGCGCTTTATCCAAAATATAATGTTTATAATATAGGTTTAACAAATCAAAAAAATCCTAGATCTCCAATTACGGAACATAGTTTTTACTATAACGCCCCTAGAAGACCAGGGATCAATAAACAAACATTTCGTTTCAAAACACTTTTTCAAATCGTAAAAAAAATTAATTCATTGAATGTAGAATATGTCTACTTTGAAAGCGAACATATTTGGAATGCTTTAATAATGTTATTTATTCATAAAAGATTTAAAAAAGTGGAAGTCATTCATGATGTAATTCCTCACTCTGATAGTAAAGGGAAAACGCTAGCAAATAAAGTAACCTGCAAATTAGCAGACTATGTGTTAATTCGTAATGAAAAATATAAAGAAGAATTAATGAAACGATATAAAGTTAAAGAAGAAAATATCATCATCATGCCATTATGGAGATATTATCCACAATTAGAGACAAAAACAGATAACAAAGAATTTTTATTCTTTGGAAGAATTCGTAAATATAAAGGCATTGATAATATGGTGAAATTAGCCAAGATGTGTCCTAAGATATCATTTAACGTAGTTGGATCCCCGGATGAAGAAAGTAAACCACAAGTAGAACAATTACAAAAAATGAAAAATGTTAAAGTAATTGATTATGAAGTATCAGACGAAGAAATGGAAAAACATTTTAAAAATGCGAAAGCAGTCATTTTACCATATGAAAGCGCAACACAATCTGGCGTTATCGTTGATGCTTATAAGTATTCAAAACCAGTAATTGCCTTTAATGTTGGTGCTATTACAGAACAAGTTAATGATGGAAAAACTGGCTATTTAGTAACACCAGGAAATCTAGAAGAATTCAAAGAAAAAATAGAGAAAATAAATAAAATGTCTAAAGAAGAAATAACGAAAATGCAACAACAATCTTATCAATTTGGATACAAACTTTATTCAGCACAAGAAAATTCCAAAAACTTTATTCAAAGATTTTTAAAGTAGGTTTGATTATGAGAAATTTACAAAAACAATTCATCAATTTACGTTTATTAACAATAAATGGTGGAAACAAAAGAGGAAAATACTTAAAGAAAAAAAATATTTTTAAAAGTTGTGGTGAACACCTTTGGTATCAGCCATATAAAATCCCAACGCAACCAAAATTAATTAAAATTGGTGACAATGTCAAAATTGCAACGGAAGTTTTATTTATGGAACATGACATTATCCATATTATGTTAAATGACATTTGTTCGCTCCGGGGGGGGGGTAAAGTATAAAAGCTTTATAGGAACCATCGAAATTGGCGACAACGTTTTTATCGGAGCGAGAAGTATTATTCTCTACAACGTTAAAATTGGCAATAATTGCATTATTGGAGCAGGAAGTATTGTAACTAAAGATATTCCAGATAATTCAGTAGCTGTTGGAGTTCCAGCAAAAGTCATCGGTAAATACGAAGATATAGTAAAGAAATATAAAAAGTATAGCATTGAACATCAAAATGATGATTTATATGATGATGAAACAATTGAGAAGATTTTTTGGAGGTGATATCCATAAAAAAATATGTAAAAAAATTAGCTTATAAAATTTATGCCAAAAAGCCAAAAGATATATATCCAATAATAGAGTATTATGATTATATCTCTTTTGATATTTTTGATACTTTAATCAAAAGAAATATTAATAAGCCGAGAGAAATTTTAAAAACACTAGAAATTGATAATTTCAATTTTTATAAAAAAAGAATCAAGGCAGAAGCAGATGCACGTAAAAACTCTTCCTGTGAAGAAATTACATTAAACGACATTTACCAATACTTAGAATATGATGATAAAACCAAACAGAAACTTATGGAACTTGAAATAGAAACAGAAAAAAAATTTTGCACAACAAATCAAGAAATCTATGAGTTATACAAGTATTCTCTAGAACATGGAAAAACCATTTTTATTACTTCTGATATGTATTTACCAAAGAAAACAGTAGAAGAAATATTAAAAGAAAATGGCTATACTACATATAGAAAATTATACTTATCAAGTGAATATAAGCAAACCAAACACACCGGTCATTTATTCCAAACAATATTAAAAGAACAAAATATAGATTCAGGCAAATTGCTTCACATTGGAGATACATGGAAAAGTGATTTTATAAGTCCTCGAAAATTAAATATTAAATCAATTTTATTAAATAGAGAAACAAAAAATTGTCAATTTCAATCTGAAAAAAATAAAACCCTAGACTACCAAATACTTTCTTCTTTTATCAACAATCATATTGATAAAAACAAGGATAGTTACCAAAAACTAGGATACGAAATATTAGGACCTATATTATATGGATATACCTCTTGGCTTTATGAACAAATAAAAAAAGATAAAATTGAAAAAATTTATTTTTTAGCAAGAGACGCCAAAATCATTATGGAAGTATATGAAAAAAGATATGGAAAAAAAATTCCAATTCACTATTTGCATATTTCCAGAAAAGCAGTGGTATTAGCCAACCTACAAAATCTACAAAATTTTGATGATTTATTTACTAGATCAAAATCATTATTTACTAAAGTTTCTACGGTAAAAGACATGCTTCATTTATTAAATATAAAAGGATACTGTCCTCACGAAAGCAAAATGTTAAGTGAACTAAATAATATCGAAAAACAAGAAATTTTTAACAAAATTCATAAAGAAGTTGAAAATTACAGCTCCATACAAAATAAGTATTTTAAAAAGTATTTAAAACAAGAAAATTTTTCGGGACGAGTTGCAATTGTGGATATTGGATGGAACGGAACTTCTCAGTATTATCTAAACCAATACATAGATGATAATACAAAATTATATGGCTATTATATCGGCATATATAAATCCAATGAATATTTAGAATATAACCATTTGCATCGTCAGGGCTACTTGTTTAATCAAGACTTAGATATGGAATTTCAATCAATCATTAGTTTAAACCTAGGAATTTTTGAAACATTATTTTTATCAACAGAAGAAAGTACAATTGGCTATCAAGAACAAAGAAAAATTATAACTCCTATTTATGGAATAAAAGATAATACCCAACATAATATAACGCTAATACAAAAAATACAAGATAGTGCCAAAGCGTTTGTAAATGATGCAGATAAAGAAAAACTATATTTACTATTAAATGATTCTGCAAATGAAATATATTTTGAAAATTATAAAGAATTTATTATAAATCCAAAATTAAAAAATATTCGATTATTTAATAATATTAATATTCAAAATGTATATCAGGAAGGCTTAATACAACATCAGTCATTAATGTATTACATTTTTCATATGAAACAATTTTATATTGATTTTAGACAATCAACTTGTAAAGTGATGTTTTTAAAAGATATTTTTAAAATTAGTTTACCCTATTACAAAATTTTAAAAAGAATATATATTAAATCCAAAAGTGGTGAAACAAACAAAGGAAGGGATAATTCATGCGTGAAAAAATAAGCATTATAGTTCCAATATATAACGTAGAAAACTATCTGGATGATTGCATTGAAAGCATTGCAAATCAAACTTATCCGAACTTGGAAATAATATTAGTCAATGATGGTAGTACCGATAACTCGGATGCTATCTGTAAAAAATGGGAGCAAAAAGATAATAGAATCGTTTATATAAATCAGAAAAATAGCGGCGTTTCAGTTAGTAGAAATAATGGATTAAAAAAGGCATCAGGAGTATATGTTTCATTTGTAGACGGAGATGACTCCTTGGAGCCAAGTATGATAGAAGATTTGTATAAAATGATCATTAAACAGAAAACAAATGTCGTTGTATGTGATTACTATACAATGAATAAAAATCAAAAAAAAGAAGAAAATTATTTTTCTAAATCTCAAAAAATTAACATTCAACAAAATAAGCAAGAAATCCTAGAAAAGATTCTTCAGTTATTAGGTGTTCCATGGGGAAAATTGTATTCAAGAGAATTCTTAAAGAAAAATAATCTGCAATTTAAAGTTGGATTAAAAAGAATGCAAGATACTATTTTTACGTTAGACGCTTTTGAATTATGTGATGATTTGTATTATTTACATAAACCATTATATAATTACCGTATTTTTCAGAATTCAGCTTGTAACAAATATTCACCGGATTTTGACAATACTGCTAAAGAAATTTTGGGTTATCTGCAAACATACTTAATGAACAATCAATTATGGGATACATATCAATATTTATATTATACAAAGATGCAACTTTTAATCTTAGAAATGATTAAATTAAAATATATTCCAGATCAATGCAAAATGCAAATAACTAAGAAAATACAAATGATGAAAAACGATATCAATTCATTCCATTTAGATTATAAAATGGTATCATCTCATCTATTAGATAAAAAAGCAAAGATAGGATCCTTTTTGTTGAAACATAAATTGTATTACTTGTTTTATATGATTTACAAAATAAATTATAAATTAAAAAAGTTAAGAAATTTTGAATGAAAATTACTGAAAGGTAGTCACAATTATGAATAAAGGCAAATATAAAATAGACATTTATTTTTTGGGATTATTTTTGTTATGTATATACAATGGTTTATTTATTACAGATTTAATAGAATATGGTCCAACTTTAAAATATGGATTAACTCTATTAATTACATTATGCTTTAGTTTAAGATTCCTTTTACAAAAAACAACTAAAAAACAATTTACATATATGATCTTAACGGGAATCATCATCATATTAAGCATGATAATGAACAGAGAACCCATGTTTGTTTTAGTTTATATGGCGTTAATATCAGCAAGGAACATAGATGTTAAAAAAATTATAAAATTCATATTCATATTTAACTTATGTTTTATTGCCATGCACCTAACACTATCATTATTATCACTACACTATACTGGAATGCTAGATATACTGCCATATGGAACGTATGGAGGAACTATTCGCTACAACTTTTTAATGAGACACCCTAACTATACTGCTGCCATATTTTTTTGGACACTTGCCATGTATATTTACCTAAACAAAAATAAAAAATTATGGGTAAATTTATTACTTTTATTGATAGTGGGAAGTTTCAGTTATTTTTCAACCTTATCAAGGACAACTTTAATTTTATTTGGATTATTAGGCATGTTACTCATTTTATATAAAATGAAAAAAACAAAGTTTTTATATTCCGTTATCAAATATGGATTTCCTATCAGTGCAATAGCATTTTATATACTAGTAATCTGCTTTTCAAATCACCCATCTACGGCATTGATGGAACGATTAAATGATATTTTAAGTTTTAGACTAGTTTTTAGTGCAATAGCCGTACATCAATATGGTATAACTTTTTTAGGACGAGTAATAGATAAAGAACTTCATGTTAGCTTATTTGGATATTCCATAGATACTTTAACGGTAGATCCATTTTCGATATCTTGCTTAGTAACATATGGGGCTATCTATCTAATTTTCATTACATATCTACTTTGGAAATATGCAAAGAAAAACAAAAATAACTATTATGCATTTATCTTTTTAACATTATTAATCATAGCGTCCATTAGTGAAAGATATATGATTTATACGAGTTTGGCTTTTCCAATCTTTTTCATGAAAGATACGTTTTATGAGGAAAATAAGAAAAAATAGTTAAAAAGATTCACAATTTTTTGGAGGAGTTAATTTTGACATAATATTGTTTCCTTTGCTATAATATCTAACAAATAGGAAAGGGAGAGTATTCTTTCTATCTATCTATTTTCAAGAGTATAATTTAAAATGAGGAAAGTGTTATGAAAAAAGTATGTTTTGTTATGGCCACTCCATTTACCTTTGGTGGAGAACAACGAGTAGTTTCTAAAATAGCGAGTTTATTAGCTACTAATCGTTATGATGTAAGTATTATTTGCACAGTACCAACAACCATAGATTACAATAAATATAACTTAAATCACCAAGTAAAAGTTATCAAGTTATTTGAAAAGAGACCACTTATTGAAAAAATAAAGTGGAAAATAATATCTGGATTAAGAAGGTTAAATAATACCTATAAATTATTTCAAAATAAGCCACAGATATTAGAAAAGTTAATTACTACAAAAAAAACTAGGAAAAAATTAGTTGAAAATATAACCAAAAATCACTATGATTATATCGTTGGTGTTGCAAGTGAATATAGTTTGCTTGTAGCAACAATTAAAAATGAAATACCCGATGATATAAAAATAATTGGCTGGCAACATCATAATTATGAAGTTTACTTTAATACCAAAGGAAAAAGATTTTATGGTGCACATTCACTATTTAAAAAGTTATTAAACAATTTTGATAATTATGTTGTTTTAACGATGGATGATAAAAAAATATTAGATAAAACATTTAATATGAAAACAACACACATATTTAATCCATTAAGTTTTGAAAATGTTCCTACATCAGAATTAGAGAATAAAGTGTTTATTGCATGTGGAAGAATTGTAAAATCAAAAGGATTTGATAAATTAATTCGTTCATATAAATCATATAAAGAATTAGGAGGAACATGGCCTTTAATAATTGTTGGTGATGGAGCGGCAAAGCAAGAAGTAATAAAGTTGGTAAATGAATATAATTTAAATGAAGAAATTCAATTGGAACCCTTTACCAATCAAATCGAAAAATACTTACAAAATGCAACCATATTTTTATCTCCATCTACATGGGAAGGATTTGGCTTAACTTTCACAGAAGCGTTAGTATGTGGTTTACCAGTTATTGCGTACGATCTTATTCCATACAAAGAAATTAAAGGAACATATAATTCAGCAATTTTAATTTCTGATTTTGATGAAATAGCTTTTTCTAAAGCAATGTATGAATTATCAAATAATCCAAAAAAGATTAAAGAAATGAGTAAGCAAGCATTGGAAAATGCTAAAATATTTGAAGGCGAAAGAATTATTAAAGAATGGATAAAGTTATTAAAATAAAGAAGTGATATAATGAGAACAAAAAATTCAATACGTAATTCGATATTTTCAATTATTGAAAGATTCATAACCATGTTCATGAATTTTATTGTTAGAGCCATCTTTATTCGTATTTTAGGTGAAGAATTTTTAGGATTAAATAGTTTATATACGAATATCCTAACAATGTTAAACTTTTTTGAACTTGGAATAGGTATTGCTATTAATTATAAACTTTATAAGCCGATTGCTAATAATGATATAGAAGAAATTAAATCAATTATAAAATTTTATAAAAAAGCATATGACATAGTTGCATTAGTCGTATTAATTGTTGGTTTAATTGTTACCCCGTTTTTGCCAGTTATTATTGGAGAAATTACAATAGATGTAAATATTTATATTGCCTATTTTCTATTCTTATTAAGCACGATTATTTCATATTTTCTTGCATATAAAAGAAGTATCATATATGCAAATCAAAAACAATATATCATTAGTATCATTAACATTATTTATACTGTGATTCTGAATATAATGCAATTAATAATGTTATGGATAACCAAAAATTATTACTTATATTTAGTAGTTGTAGTAATTTGTCAACTATTAGAAAATATTGTACTAGCATTTATCTCTCAAAAAATGTATCCATTTTTATCAGATAAAAATGTAAAGCCATTAAGTAAAAAAGATGAAAAAGATATTATAACGCGTGTAAAAGCATTAGCACTACACCAAGTAGGTGGAGTAGTAGTAAGCGGAACAGATAGTTTAATTATTTCCTATTTCTTTGGAATAATCAC
The DNA here is from genome assembly GCA_947588935.1 of uncultured Bacilli bacterium. Lineage (GTDB taxonomy): Bacteria > Bacillota_I > Bacilli_A > RF39 > UBA660 > MGBC162267. The sequence continues at coordinate 18,531 of CANQAU010000010.1, read as the reverse complement.
TGTCGGCATTTATAGTAGTTATTACATGATTATCAATTCAGTAAAACAATTATTAAAAAACTTTATGTCATCTGTTACAGCAAGTGTCGGAAATTTGTTAGCAACTTCCACAGTAGAGCACAGATTTGAAGTATTTAAAAGATTAAGATTTTTAAATTTTTGGCTATCTAGTTTTTCATCAATTTCGATTTTAGTTATTATTCAACCATTTATGAAAACATGGATGGGCCCAGAATATACTTTGGAATTTTCGGTGATCATTGCGTTAGTAGTTTGCTATTTTTTAAGTTCTATGAGACAAAGTTATATGGCCTTTAAAGAATCCGCTGCAATATATGTAGAAGACAAATATATTCCGATTATTGAATCTGTATTAAATCTAACCTTATCTATTGTATTATTAAAAATATTTGGATTAATCGGAGTCGTACTAGGAACAATCATAAGTGGAATCTGCTACTGGTGCTACAGTTATCCTAGATTCGTGTATAAAAAATTATTTGATCGCGGCTATCAAGATTATGCAAGAGAAAATCTTGCTTATGTTATTCTGTTTATATTCATGGCAGCAGTAACTTATGCGATATCAAAATGTTTTATTTTTGATAATAACATTATTCAAATAGGGGTATACCTAATGATTTGTATGATTGTACCAAATTTAATGATGTATCTTATATTTAAAAATGATGAAAAATTTATTTATTTTAAAAATTTAATAAAAAGGATTATAAAGAGGAATGGAGATTAACAATGAAAATTATATCAAAAGCATTTCGTAAGGTTTTACGAGTATTACCAAAATCATTAACACACGAGATCTTATATTATCGGTTAAGAGGAAAAAAATTAAACCTTAAAAATCCTAGAGATCTAAATGAGAAAATTCAATATTTGATTGTTTATAAATATGGAAAAAGAGAAGGATTCTTAGCAGATAAATATCAGGTGAAAAATTATTTAAAAGAACAAGGTTATGGGAAGTTGGTACCAAAACTTTATGGTGTATATGACAATGCAAATGAAATAGATATTGAACAATTTCCAGAAAAATTTGTTATAAAACCAAATAATGGAAGTGGTACCGTATGCGTATGTAAAGACAAGAAAAATTTTGACTTGGAAAGTTGCAAAAAGAAGTTAAATCAGGCTTTAAAAAAGAAATTCAGTGATATTCTTTTTGAGTATCATTATGATTATATAGAACCTAAAATCATTTGCGAAGAATATTTAGATAATCACACAAATAAACTACCTGTTGACTACAAATTTTATTGTTTTGATGGATACGTAGATTGTGTATTAGTAAATAGCAACCGTGAAGAAAAGTTACATTTTGATTATTTTGACTTAGATTGGAAACCACTACCTTATTCACTTGAAAAGTATAAATCCTCATATACAATAGAAAAACCTAAAAAATTAAAAGAAATGATTAAAATAGCACAAGATTTATCAAAAGGATTTCCTTTTGTACGAATTGATTTATATGAAGTAAACAACAAAATTTATTTTGGAGAATTTACTTTTTCTCCAGCCGGTGGAATGATGTATTATGCTACTCAAGAGGCTTTAAATCATTTTGGCGATTTACTAAAACTACCTGAAAAGTAGGAGCTATAATAACATGAAAAACGTCTTAGGAATTATAGGAGGATTGGGCCCACTAGCGAGTAGTTATTTGTATGAAATGATTACAAGAAGAACAAAAGTAAATCATGATCAAGATCATATAGATATTATTTTGCTCAGCCATGCTAGTATACCTGATCGTACAAATTATATATTAGATCATTCTCAAGAAAATCCCTATCCCTATCTTTTAGATGATTGCAAATTATTGGAAAAATTGGGTGCAAAAATGATTTCTATTCCTTGTAACACAGCACAGTATTTTCACGACCAACTGCAACAAGAAATTGGCATTCCAATCAATAATTTAATAACCGAAACTGTACAATATATAAAAGAAAAGAAATATAAAAAAGTTGCCATTTTAGCTACTGAAGGAACAATCAAAACAAAATTGTATCAACAAGAGTTAGATAAATATCAAATTGGTTATGTCTTACCGGATCAAGAAAAAGTGACAAGAATCATTTATGAATATGTAAAAAAGGGAAAAAATGTCACCCAAAATTTAGTAGATGAAATTATCGGGGGATTGGATGCTGACGCATATATTTTGGGATGTACAGAACTTTCAGTTATAAAAGGACAATTGAATTTAAATGAAAAGTTCATCGATCCATTAGAAATTGAAGTAGATTACATTCTAAGCCAATATCAAAAATTGAAAAATTAATTTAAAAAATAAAATAGCATAATAATATAGAAAAATTACAATGAAATAAAATCAATTGTAATTTTTTTACATCCGATGAAAAATAGTGTCAAAAGGGGAAATGTTCTATGCTAAAAAATTATGATCAACAATTATGCACCATTTTTAAATAAGACTGAAATTGATTTTTCAGCTACAAACTATAAATTTTTAGAAAGTGAAAATGTTGGAGCCAAGAGAATCTCAAAATACAGAAAAAATGTATTTAAATGGAGTTTTCAATGGAATGCCAAAATACAACAAAAACTTTAAAGATTAATCAGATTTAAACTTTATCAAAAAAAAGATGGGTACCCCAGGCAAGATGAATTCTCACATACTAAGTATGCTTACTGGCTATGCCAACACATCGTTATTCCCTCACAAGTATCCCATCTACAAATATATTATAATACAAAAATTATAAATAAAAAATATTAGGAATAATATGTGAATAATAGAAATAAAACATTGTCGACTTTTGTCATCATGTTGTATACTAACTGCAAATAAGAGAGTAGTAAAAATGAAAGGACAGCCTTATGAAAAAGCAAATACTTCTTTTCTTAGCAGTAACGTTTCTTTTAATTATATTGGTAGTAAGTGGAACTTCCTATGCACATTGGTTGTTTGCAAGTGAAGAAAACATGGCAAATGTCGTAGCAACAGATTGTTTAAAAGTGGATTTTACAGACGATACTAATGGAATTTACTTACCCAATGTCTTACCAATGACCGATCAAGAAGGCATGAGTACAGAGCCTTATCAATTTACCATTCAAAATACCTGTTCATCGAATGTTATGTATGAAATATACTTAGAGGAATTAAAGGGTAGTGACTTATCAGATGAATACCTAAAAGTAGAGTTAAATACAGAAAACAAGGAAGAACACACCTTAGGAATACTAAACGGTTATGAAAAGGCTACTCCAACTATTAAAAACGCTCAAAATTCAAGAAAACTTTATACAGAATATTTCTCAAAAGAAGGTAGCGTTCAATATAATTTACGTCTATGGTTAGATGAAAATACCAAAGCAAGCTCAAAAACAAATTCAAAAACCTATCAAGGAAAAATAACCGTAAAAGCGTTTTATACATCATCCGTTCCGACTGAAGAAGAAAAGTGCATAAAAAAATATGGAGAAAATGCCTTGATGTGTAAAATAATTGCAGAGGTAGATACCAACAATGTTCCTCAAATTGGAAAAGCTGCTGTAAGCGTGAAGTCCAAAGAAGAAATCAAAGAACAATTTGCAAGCATTTTAGCACAATATAAAGATAGTCCCTATTATGATCAATTTGCTTTTACGTATGACATCAATCATTATGATACAACAAATGGCCTTTATAAAACATTTGATGACTATGGAGCCAGTTATTACTTTCGTGGAGAAGTAGAAAATAATTATGTGGTCTTTGCAAATAAAATGTGGCGAATTATAAGAGTAAACGGCGATGATTCCATTCGTCTAATCTATACTGGAGAATATGATCCAAATAAAACCAAGAAAGAAGATTATCAAGGCTCAAACTCTCAAATTACCACTGCTGTAAGTTTTAATACCAATGCCAGTGATAATGCATATGTAGGTTATATGTATGGAGATGTTCCAAGTACCAGTGAAAAAAATGCCCAAACAAATAAAGTGGATAGCACGATTAAAAAAGCCCTAGATGCTTGGTATGAAGTAAATCTTCAAAATACAATCTATGAAAAGATGATATCAGATACTCTTTTTTGTAATGACCGAAGCATTATGAAAGAAGAGGTTTATCAAAATTTTTATGAGTTTGCAACGAAACTTGGAATTGAAAACCAGTTTTCTCCTTTTGGAAATTGGTATCATCAAAATGAAATGGGCTTCGGTGAAAAAGAAACCTATTATCGCGGTTATGACATAGCAGGGAAGGATGTCACATACCGCTGTGAAAATCCAAGTGACCGTTTCACAGTAACAGATAAAACGATAGGAAATGGCGCCTTAACCTATCCCATTGGTTTAATTACCCAAGATGAAATTACCTATGCCGGTGGCATTTACATTGCTGCTAACACCCATTTTTATTTATATAATGGCAGTAATTACTGGACAATGTCATCTGGAGCCTTTTTTGGTGACTTTGCCTACGTAAGAGCCATGTATTATGATGGGACTTTGATGGGAAATAGTGTGAATTTTCCAAATGGAGTACGACCAGTCATCAATCTAAAAGCCGGAGTGAAAATGACAAGTGGCAATGGAACCCTAGCCAGTCCTTATGAACTTTTGGTATCATCCGAATAGAACTCTTCAAAACACTGGAGACAGGCATCCAAAAAAATTTCCATATTTGTGTTTTTCAAATTTCTAAATGCGTTCCTTAACATTTTCACTTGTTCAAAATCAGGACCTTCATGATTAATAGGAAAAAGTTGACGATACATTTTTCCTTTTTCTTTGTCATTTGGAATATGATCAATAAGTCCAAGATGAAATAAAACGGCATCCAAATTTTCATTATTCCAAATCGGAACAATATAAGGAGAAAGCCAATGACTAGCAAAAATCTCTTTCGATTTATAAGCATCCACACTCGTTTCATCTAAATCCATAATAGGCATGATAACCAAATTTTTAAGTTGCTTTCCACTAGTTTCAATTGCATAATGACGTAACAAAGAAGTTTTATTTTTAAAAATATTATTGCCAAGAACATTGGAAAGTCCATCAATCATAATACTGGTTTTTCCATGATTTTCAGCATAGATTTGAATCGGAAGATGAAGATTACTTTTGATATGTTCTGCAAGTAAAAGTTCACTTTTTCCATGAGCAATCACAATAATACGTGTATAATTAGGACGTTTCTTCATCATGCTGATCGCTCTTTTCTAAGTTGTATTTGATTTCTTCAAAATCAATATAATCCGTATTTGGAATTCCCCCAAAGATTCCCTTTAAATATAAATCTCTAGCATTATGATTCTTTTGAATACGAATAGAGTAATCACGGATACAATGAATCATTTTATCTCCAGTAGGATTCGTAAATATAATATAGATATTTTCTTTTGGTAAAACCTCTAATAAAAGCGTATTATGAGTTGTAAAAATTAACTGACCAGTTATTTCATCTTTAATAGATAAAATGATATTCTTCATAAGTAAATCATGAATTCCATTATCAATTTCATCCATCACAACAACTTCTCCAAGAAGTGCACCGGTTATGACATCAAAGTGATCTAAAATTCGTTTGGTTCCAGCAGATTCTAAGCGATAAGGAATTGCTTTTAAGGTTCCTCCAATTACTTTATAAAAATATAGTTCATACTGAATTTGATCCTCTTTTTCAATGGTTTGATATTTTACTTCTTTAATATCTGCATAAGCTTGAGTAAAGAAAATGTTTAAAACAGTTTCATATTTTTGTAGTTCCGCAAGATTTTCTTTCATGATTGTTCCAGATTGAATACGGAAATCTGCCTTCGGTGCAAAAAGGGAATCCAGTAAATTTGGCATAGATTTTCGATCGACAAAAACCGTTAACTGGCTAATCAAAGTAAGAACTTCACATAAAGAAATAGAAAGACTCTCTTTAATATAATCAGGATTCTTTTCGTGAATTTCAAAAGTTAGTAATGATAAAAAAGAATACTTGCCCCATAACTGATCAATCGTTTCTTTCAACTCTTCATTATATTTTTCATTTTTAAATACTTGTTTACTAAAATTCTTAACGATTTTTCCATTTTCCCTATGAATATCAAATAAATAAGTCTTTTGCTTTTCAGCAACATAATATAGTTTTTCTTCTAGGATTTCATGATTAAAACGAATGAAGTAAAATCCTTCTTTTTGTTGAATTTTAAATCCAAATTCAATTTCAGTAGGATCTGTTTCATCAATCATTCGATAGTCACCAAGATGAAAGTTAGTAGATAGCAAAGAACTAAGTTCATGAGGAAAATTTTCTTCCACTTGATAGCGCATTTCAAAAAATTCTTTGGGTAATTTTTGAACAGAGGTATCCAGTAAACGAGACATTGTGACAAGTTGCAAAAATTTAAAAAGTTCAACTACATGTGTTTTCCCACTGCCATTTTCTCCGTATAATGCAATGAGATGATTCGTCGTAGTTTTATTTTTATTAAATTGAAAAAAGACATCTTTTAAAGATTTAAAGTTTTTGGCTTTTACATAAGTAAACATATAAAAAACCTCCTACTAATAATATGGAAAATAAGCTTTCATTTATTCCATTTTGAACCTATTTTAATAAAAAGTCAACTATTTTTGATACATTTTGTAGCATTTTTAATTAAATTAATTAAAAACTCTAAGAAAACTTAGAGTTAAATTTCACCCGTTCGTTGTAGTTTTTTAACAAGATTTTGATCAAGTCCTCCCATTTGGGTAACGGCTTGTACTTGTCCATCAACGACGCGAAACAAACGATTAAAAAATAGGGTCATTGCTTGTAAGGCATTGGTACGCATCGTGTTATCAATGTAGCCATTTTGAACCAAAAAGTCCAAATAATGAGAAACGCTTTGACTAAGTAACATATAAATATTTTTTTCATAGGTCGGTTGAACGACTTGTCGTTTGCGAAATTCTTCATAAATAAGTTCACGGTTCTGTAAAAGATGAGTAATCATCATCCGTAAATTTGCCACGGCATCCGGATGCTTTTGTAAGATGGGTTCAATGGGTAACATGAAATATTCACTCATCAATTGTCTCCAAGCCAAAACTTCATCATCTAAAGTTTGATCAATACGATCCAGTACCATTTGTAAAACATCTTCTGCCATCGGTACTTGTAAACTTGCCCGATGATAAGAATCTGTAATGAGTTGTTTTAAAATATCTAAACCAAACCCATATTTACCAAAAATAGAAACCGTCACAAAATTTTTCGGTGCAAGGCGAACATCTACGTTATCTTCTCCAATCAATAATTCCCGATTAGAAGTTGTATGGCAAACTCCATTTACTCCAAACATAATTCCACACTTGGCATAGTCTTTCGGCGGACAAAACTCCAGTAACCACTCCTTATAAGCAGTTTGTTTGGCAATCAACTCCCGCTCTCCTTCATCAAACCAACATCGTCCAAAATTCTTCCAACAAAGACTTCGATCGAGAGAAACCGTAAACGTATGAGAATCATCTTCCACATAAGTATTACTTGGCATGGCATATGCTTCAGTGAAAAGAATAGTAAATCCTTCTTGCTTTCCTTTCTGAGTTTTTGAAGGAACAATTTCATCCGGTTTTGGATCCTGAATAGCCATAATATCACCTCAATTTCATTGTATCACGGATAAGACAAATTCGTAAATTGGTGAAAATAGAAATAAAAATTTAACCTATTTTTAAAACATGTTAAAAAAATTTAAAAAATTTAACATATTTATTGAATATGTTAAAAAAATGGTGTAATATCATATAAGTAAGGAGGTATTTTTATGAAATTACTACCATTTAACGATTATGATTTAAAAACGCCAAAAATTTTTGAGGCATTAAATGAAGCTTCCAGATCTCTTGCAGAATTAAAAGGTTTTGCAAGTTCGATTCCAAATCAACACATTTTAATTAACGCAATTACGATAAATGAAGCAAAAGATAGTAGTGCAATTGAAAATATTGTGACTACCCATGATAGCATTTATAAAGTATTAACAGAAAGTGGATTTAAAGAACCTGCTGCCAAAGAAGTGGTTGATTACAGAAGTGCCATCTGGCGTGGATACGAACTCATCCAGGAAAAAGGCTTTATTTCAACGAATGTTTTAGTAGAACTTCAAAAAATGATTGAGCATAATAAAGCGGGTATAAGGAAAAATCCTGGCACAAGATTAGTAAATAGTAAAACCGGAGAAGTAATTTATGCACCACCTCAAAATGAAAAAGAAATTCGCGATTTGCTTAAAAATTTAGAAGACTATATAAATGATAAGGAAGACGACATAGATCCATTAATAAAAATGGCATTGATTCATTATCAATTTGAAACCATTCATCCATTTTATGACGGAAATGGAAGAACCGGAAGAATTTTAAATGTTTTATATTTAGTATTAAATAATCTTTTAGATAGTCCGATTCTGTATTTAAGTAATTATATTAATAAAAATAAAGATACCTATTATAAATTATTTACTGAATTTAGAGAAAATGATAATTATGAAGATTGGATTATATATATACTAAATGGAATCGAAGAAACCGCTAAAAATACAATTGAATTAATCAAACAGATTCAAAATGAAATGAAAACTTATCAAGAAGAATTTATGACGAAATTACCCAAAATATATTCAAATGAATTACTAGATGCCTTATTCTATGAAGTATATACGAAAATTACTTATATTGAAGAAAAATGTGGAGTTACAAGACAAACTGCAGCAACTTATTTAAATAATTTAGTAGATGCAGGACTCTTAGAATTTGAAAAAGTAGGAAGAGAAAGCATTTATAAAAATACAAGATTAATAAATTTATTAAGTAAATTTTAAAGAGGAAAAATCATGAATGAAAACGGATAAAATCGCATCAGAGAAAGTGTTTTTATCTAGCTTGGTATGGTATAATAATAGCATTAAAAAGGAGTGATTACTCCATGAAACGTATACTAATGAATAAAAATAAAGAAGTATTGACTGCTGAATATGATCCCGCAACAAGTGTTTTTTCTAGAATCTACGAAGTAACAGATATCAATTATGCACCTTATATTTTAAAAAGTTTTTATATGGAAGATGATATAAATGACACTCCCTTTCGAAAAAATTTAAGTGATTGGTTTAAAGGAAGAGGAATTCCTTCATGGCGTGATAAATTAGATTTATTATTACATCGTTTAAATATAATAGCACCCTATGAACTTTTAGATAAAGCTTTTGGACTATCTTTATCCGATCAATATTGGTTAAAACCTTATGATAGTGACGTTTCCTATGATGATATTAATTTCTTTGATAACGATTTTGATTATGCAGAGTTTATGGAAGCATCTTTATCAGTAAATAGTAAAACAATTACGAGAGAAACTTCATTAAAAACTCCAAATAATACTACCGATGGAATGCTTAAAAAAGCTTGGATAATAGAAAACGGAATAAGATATCTATTAAAAGGTGGTTATAAAAATGAGACGCTGCAACCATTTAATGAAGCATTAGCAAGTGAAATTTGTAAAAGACTCGGATTTAATCATGTAGAATATACCATTGCTACCTATAAAGATATCGTAGTATCAAAATGCCCATGCTTTATAACGAAAGATACAGAACTAATTACTTGCTATCAAATTAAAAATGATATGAAAAAACATGATAGTTTAGAAGATTATGAAGAATATATTAAAAAATTAGAAGATAATGGAATAGAAAATGCAAGAGAAAAAATGGAGAATATGTATATTCTAGACTTTCTGATTATGAATGAAGATCGCCATTTAAATAACTTTGGAATTATAAGAGATGTGAATACTTTAAAATGGCTAGATGTAGCACCAATATTTGATAACGGTCAAAGTTTAAATATTGAATATTATGATGAAGATGAAGTACACATTTCTGGAAGTGGAAGATTATTTTATGAAGTAAAACCATTTGATGAAATCATAAAAGTAGTTAAAAACCCAAAAAGAATTGAAATAAGCAAATTAGATGGAATTGTTGAATGGTTTGATGATCTATTACATCAATACCAACATTTAACTGGATATTCTGATAAACGAATCTATCGGTTATGTGTTTTACTAAATCGCCAAATAAATAAATTAAAAGAATTCATTTTAAAAAATGAGTAAATATTTGTTTTAAAGTGAAATCCACCATATACCCCCTTATTTTATATTTTTAAGAATTATATTATAATAAGACTGGTGAAAAAAATGAGTGAGAAATGTTGTCATTATCGAAAAAATAAACGTGGAACCAAAGACCTGGAATTATTAAATCATCGTCTAAATCGAATTGAAGGTCAAATTCATGGCATTCAAAAAATGATTAATGAAAATGTTTATTGCAACGATGTACTAATCGAACTAGCTGCAGTGGAAAAAGCCATTCAAAATTTATCCAACATGATTTTAGAAGAACATTTATATAGTTGTATTACCGATGATTTAGAAAATGGCAAATTAGAATCACTCGATGAAATCATCAGTTTATTTAAAAGATTTCATAAATAGGAGGAAAAATAGATGGAAAAAGTAATTGTAAAAGTAAAAGGAATGTCTTGTACTGGATGTGAAAATCGCATTAAAAATGCTTTAAGTGATATAGAAGGTATCAAAAAAGTAGATGCCAATCACAAAACGGGAGAAGTAAAGTGTACTCTTACCAAAGAAGTGCCAATGTGTATCATGAAAGACAAAATAAACGAACTTGGCTTTGAAGTTATAGAAGGATAATTTCATGAAAAAGATTATCTTAAAAATTGAAGGAATGACCTGTTCTGCTTGCTCCAATCACATTGAAAAATACGTAAGCAAACAAAAAGGAATCATTGATGTTTCTGTAAATTTGGTCATGGGAACAGCACTTATTCACTATGAAGATGATATCAGTATTGATACCTTAGCAAGTTATATTAAAAACTCTGGATACACTTACAAAGGAATTTATAAAGAAGAGGAAGAAAACAAAAAAGATCGAAGTATTTTGATTTTAATTGCACTTGGCCTTTTCATGATATTAATCATGTATCTATCTATGGCCCATATGTTTCACTTCCCAGAAATTCCCGCTTTGAGTATGAAAGAAAATCCCAAAAATCATGCCCTTGCTTTATTAATATGTACGATTCCTTATTTTATTTATGGAAAAGATATTTTCATAAAGGGAATCAAAAACTTATTTTTAAAATCTCCCAATATGGATACTTTAGTTTCTTTAGGAGTTCTAACCAGTTTTCTATATAGCTTTGTAAATGTAATTCTTCTATTCTTTGGACGTATGGACGCCGGAATGCATCTATATTTTGAATCTGTATGTATGATTATTCTATTTGTTAAATTAGGAAGAACCATTGATCAACATAGCAAAGAAAAAACAAAAGAAGCCATCAAAGAATTAGTAAAAGTAACACCGGAAAGTGCTCTTTTAAAAAAGAATGGAAAAGAACAAGAAACAACCATCGACGAAGTCAAAATAGGGGATTTGTTAATAGTAAAACCTGGAATGAAAGTCGCAGTGGATGGAATCATCACAGATGGAACGGCTCATTTTGATGAATCTTTCATTACCGGAGAATCTACACCCATTAAAAAGCAAGCAGGGGATAAAATTGTCGCGGGAAGTATGAACTATGATGGCGTTGTTGAATACAAAGCCGAAAAAATTGGACCGAAATCGACTATTTCCGAAATGGTTCATCTCGTATTAGAAGCAAGTAATTCCAAAATGCCTATTTCACGAATTGCTGATAAAATCAGTGCTTACTTTGTTCCCACTATCATCATTCTAGCGGTTTTAACACTAATTGGGAATCTTATTTTTAATGCGAGTTTAAATGAAGCATTAATTGCGATGGTTACCGTGCTTGTAGTAGCTTGTCCTTGTGCCCTTGGACTTGCTACGCCACTTGCAGTTGTAACATCCATTGGTGCATCTGCAAAAAGTAATTTGTTAATTAAATCCAGTGAAACGTTGGAAATGGCTTCTCATATTGATACCATCATCTTTGATAAAACCGGAACATTAACATATGGAACGCCCCAAATCGCTGCATTTTATAACCATTCTAATTATGACAAAGAGACCCTTTTAAACATCATTAGTAATATCGAATCAAAGACTTCTCATCCCTTAGCAAAAGCCTTTCAAAATGAAAAGCAGGAAAACCTCAAAGTAGAAGATTTTAAAGAATTACCAGGAAGAGGAATCAAAGCCAAAGTAAACAATAAAAAATACGTATTAGGAAATCGAAGCATTTTAAAAGACAAAAAGAACCCTTATCAAAAAGAAGAAGAAAAATTAACCAAAGGAAAAAATAGCATCATTTATGTAATGGAAGAAAATGAGATCATCGCCCTTATCGGTGTAAAAGACATTGTAAGAAAAGAAACTATCCAAACGATTGAAACACTAAAAAAAGCAAACTACGATGTCATCATGCTTACCGGAGATAACGAAACGACTGCTAAACAAATTGCCAAAGAACTACAGATTGATAAAGTAGTATCAGATGTCTTGCCAAGTGATAAAACGGCATATATAAAAGAATTACAAAAACAAGGAAAAAAAGTCATGATGGTAGGAGATGGAATAAATGACGCGCCATCTTTAGTAACTGCGGATATTGGCATAAGTCTCAAAAGTAGTACGGATATCGCAAGTAACTCAGCAAGTGTCATCATTACCAATGATGATCTAAGTAAAATTCCTATCTTTTTACAAATTGGTAAAAGAACACTTACAAATATTAAAGAAAATTTATTCTGGGCTTTTTTCTATAATGCACTCATGATTCCCGTTGCTATGGGTCTTTTGAAAAAATTTGGAATTGAAATTAGTCCCATGATTGCCAGTGCTGCCATGATGGTATCAAGCCTCTGTGTTGTTGGCAATGCCCTACGATTAAGAAAAATGAAATAAGAAAAAAAGAATTGATAGTACTTTATCAAGATGAAAAATATTTATTTTCAAAATAAAATCCGATATAATAAAAACAGAAAGAGGAAAAACAAATGAAAAAAATAAGCATAATCCTACTAAGTATCTTCATGATGGCAACCATGACGGGGTGTGAAGTTAAAGAAAAAGAAGAAATGTTAGTGTGTACAAATACACAAGCAGACGAAGGAATGGATGTCTCACAAACCACATCATTGACTTATAAAAACGATAAATTGAAACATATGACCATCGAAATGAACACCAAAATTACTGATGACAGCGTCAAAGAAGTATGGGAAGAATTTAAAAAATCGATATTAGAAAACGACCAAGAAGTGAACAAAGAGGGTGTAGTTTATAAAGTAGAAATGGATGATCAAAATTATACCTATCATACAACCTTAGATATCGATGTCGAAAATGCCAGCGAAGAAGCCCTAAAAGAACAAGGGTTTGAGGATTTAAAAGATGATCAAAGTACACTGGAAAGTAATAAAGAAACAGCTGAAAAAGACGGCGAAACTTGTAGAGTAGAAACCATCAGTGAAAGATAATCCTAAGAAATTAGGATTTTTTAATGCGTAAAATGAGCAAAAAGCCAAAGAAAATGCGAAAATAATACCGAAATAAATGAATTGCAACAGAAATTGATATATAATGATAAAAAGAAAGGAAATATTTGCATATGGAAATATTACGTGTTGAAAAATTAACAAAGATTTATGGAAAAGATACCACCAAAGTCGTTGCTTTAGATGGGGTATCATTTTCAGTTGAAAAAGGGGAATTTGTTGCGATTGTCGGTGCTAGTGGAAGCGGAAAATCGACACTTTTACATTTAATTGGTGGAGTAGATCGTCCAACAAGTGGAAAAGTATTCATCGACGGGAAGAATATCTATGACTATAATGAAGATCAGCTAGCAATCTTTCGAAGAAGACATATTGGTTTAATTTATCAATTTTATAATTTGATTCCGATATTAAACGTAGAAGAAAACATTACGCTTCCTTTGGCATTAGATAACCGTGAAATAAATCAAGAACAGTTAAATGATCTTTTAAAACTTTTAGGATTGCAAAGTAGAAAAAATCATCTTCCCAACGAATTATCAGGAGGACAACAACAAAGAACCAGCATCGGTCGTGCTCTCATCACCAATCCCGCTCTAATTCTGGCCGATGAACCCACCGGAAATCTAGATTCCAAAGCAAGTGAAGAAATTGTGGCTCTTTTGCAAAAATCAAATAAAGAATTAAATCAAACCATCATTATGATTACCCACAATATGGAAATTGCCAAATTTGCCGACCGAATTATCAAAATAGAAGATGGAAAAATTGTTAAGGAGGCATAACGATGAACTTACTTAACAAACTCACCATTAAAAATTTAAAATTAAACAAAAAACGAACCATTGTCACCATTATTGGCATCATGCTATCGGTGGCACTGATTACCGCAGTAGCTTCAATTTACACAAGCGCAATTCAATCCTTAATCAATTTTGAAAAACTAGAAAAAGGAAATTTTCATGTTGCTTATTACGATGTTCCCACCAACGACTTAGATGCCTTTGAAAAAAATCGGGAAATCGAAAATTTATACATCACCCAAAATATCGGCTATGCCAAAATTGCTTCCAAAAATGAATTCAAACCTTATGCATATTTAAAAGCTTTTACCAAGGAAACAATGGAAAATTTATCAATCAAACTAACGGAAGGAAGAATCCCAGAAAATAGCCACGAAATTTTGATTCCAACGCACTTAAAAACCAATGGTCGATTGGAGTTAGAAATAGGAAGTAAAATCACACTCGATATAGGAACTCGTATATCTTTAGATGAACAAGTCGTCCTAGGCCAAACCAATCCTTTTCAACCAGAGAATGAAGAAATTATAAATTCTACTTCCCAAACCTATACCATTGTTGGAATAATGGAACGTCCTGCTTCCAATATCGAAAGTTATTCTGCTCCAGGATATACGTTTATTACTCGAATGAATGAAGATACTGTAGCTGAAAAAGTTGATGCCTATGCAAAGTACACCAAAGAGGGAATCAAACATGCCTATAAATTAACAGCCAATATATTAGGAGTAAACGAAACCCTATTTGAAAAATATCAAACGGGAACGGCATCCAGAACCGAGATGGAACAATATATCGCTGAAGATATCAAAAAAGAAAAATATGAAATCAATATCAACACCTATTTAATTAACTTAGAAACCGATCCACTCGGAATGAGTAGTACGGGAGAACTCGCCATTGTCGCTGGAATTGTCATCGGAATTATCATTTTCACCTCCATCTTCTGTATTAAAAATAGTTTTGACATTTCCATCACAGAAAAAACCAAACAGTATGGAATGTTAAAAAGTATTGGGGCTTCTAAAAAACAAATCAAACGAAATGTCTTTTATGAAGCAACTATTTTGGGAATCATTGGCATTCCACTTGGAATCATCTTGGGACTAGTAGCATCTTATATCTTAATTATCATTAGTAATTTTTTCCTAAAAGACAGCCTTACCCTTGGTCTTAGCCTTCAATTTGCCTTTTCTTTCCTTGCGATTGCCATTGCAATCATCTTAGGAATAGTAACCATTTATTTCTCTGCTTTAAAAAGTGCCAAACGGGCAAGTAAAATTTCTCCAATTGATTCCATTCGCAATAGTGCAGATATTCAAATCAAATCTCAAAAATTAAAATCACCAAAATGGGTTCAAAAACGATTTGGAATGGGTGGAGAAATATCTTATAAAAACTTAAAAAGAAATAAGAAAAAATATCGTACAACAGTCATTTCAATTGTCGTATCGGTCTTTGTTTTTATCGCCCTATCAAGTTTTATGAGCATGGCTTTTGATAGTGTAGAAAACGAACTAAAAATCTCCGAATACAACCTAGCCTTATTTACAACGACAATTCAAAATGAAGAAACATTAAATAAATATCTAGAAACGGCCAAATTAGACAATATTGAAAACGTTACCATCTTACGAGAAATTGGATTTGATTATCAAAATCGAAAATTAAATCCAGAATATCTAGAATTTTTACATAAAGAGTTAGATGAGGATACGGAAAATACAACAGGAGAATACATCCAATTATATACACTTGGAGAAGAACAGTATCAAAAATATATTCAAGAATTAGGTTTAAATTATGATGAAATCAAAGAGAAAGGAATCTTAATGGATTACCTAACAGTTGGATATCAAAAAAATGAAGAAGCCAAAATGACATATAAAACACTCAGATACACCGACTTTAAAAAAAGCGATGTCCTATCTGGAACACTCGATAATGATCAAGCTTTTCAACTAGAAATTGGATATATTACCGATAAAAAACCATTTGGATTAAAAAATCAACAAAATACCTATTTCATTATTAGTGAAGAACTATATAAGAAAATCATGACCAGAACCGACCATCAATTTTTAGAAATCTATTATAAATCATCCAATGCTTCGAAATTACAAGATAATATCGACGAATTATTAAAAGGTGAAAATTATAGTTTAGAGAACATGGAAGAAAACGTCAGATTAATGAATAATTTATTCACATTAATTGGAATCTTTCTTTATGGATTTATCATTGTCATTTCATTAATTGGAATTACCAATATTTTCAATACCATCACGACCAATATGGAACTACGAAAACAAGAATTTGCCATGTTAAAATCAATCGGCATGACAACCAAAGAATTCAATCATATGATACGTTTAGAAACATTCTTCATGGGAATGAAATCATTACTCTTTGGTCTTCCAATTGGTATTATCTTATCCTACCTCATTTATCACTTCTTAGCAGAAGATGCAGGACTTCCTTATAAATTGCCATTCCTTGCGATTCTCATCACAATCGTAGTAGTCTTTATTTTAATATCCCTAATTATGAAATATTCGATGAATAAAATTAATAAACAAAATACAATCGAAACCATTCGAAATGAAAACATTTAATAGTTAACAATGGCTGTTCATAAATAAAAAGAAAACAAGTTCAAAATGAAAGAAACTTGTTTTTTTATGATACAATATCGATATAGAAAGAGGGATAGGATATGTCAAAACAAAATCAAAATGATGGAGGCATCTTATCAACATTACTGGGAATATTTTTGGGATTAACAGAAGATAATAAAACCAAAAAAACAAAGGATAAAAAAACTTTAGATATTACCAAGAATTATGATCCTTGGAACTTTGAAGAGGAAGAATTAGAAGACGACGATTATTACAATGAAGATTTAGATTAAAACGAAAATTCTCATAAGCAAACCGATTTTTCTGTTTGCTTTTTAAATGTTACAAAACTGTAAGATAAAATCATCAGCTCACATGATATAATAAAACAATGTGGTGAAATAGATGAATAAAATTATGATCATAGAAGATGAAGAACTAATCTGTGAAGAACTATCAAAACTTTTAAAAAAGAATAACTATGAAACCGTTGTGTTAAAGAATTTTCAAAATGCCATACCAGAAATTTTAGAGATATCTCCAGATTTAATTTTACTGGATATCAAGATTCCTTATATCCATGGAGAAGCCCTTTTACAAAACTTAAGAAAAGAATCCAATATTCCTGTAATCATGGTGACGAGTATAAATTCCGAAATCGATGAAGCATTATCCATTTCTTATGGAGCAGATGATTATATTACCAAACCATATAATCCCAATATTTTACTGTTAAGAATCAAAGCAGTATTAAAAAGAACCAAAAACAACTATAGCCAAAATGGAAGAAATCTCACTTATAAAGAATTAACATTTGATTTGCAAAAAGGAACCATAAAAAAGAAGAATATCGAAATTGAATTGACGAAAAATGAAATGATTATTTTTTCCTGTTTATTAAATCATCAAAATAAAATTGTCACGCGCGAAGAATTAATGACAGCTCTTTGGGATAATGCAGAATATGTCAATGAAAACGCCCTCACAGTAAATATAAGTAGACTGAGAAATAAATTAAAAGAAATCGGATACGTAGATGCGATTGATACAAGAAAAGGGTTAGGGTACATTTTATCATGAAATTCACAAAATATTGGAAAGATAATTTTTATAAACTAGGAATATTTCTGATTTGCTATGGAATGAATTTACTCATTTTCTTTGCCTTTAAAGTAGATAAATCGGTCATTTTCTCTTCATCATTTTTATACATGATTTGTTGTCTTCTCATTTTCTTCATCCCATATGGTCGAAAGAAAAAATTTTATGATAATTTACTTGCAAATATCAAAGAATTGGATAAAAGTTATTTGGTGTTAGAAACGCTAACAAAACCGGAATTTTATGAAGGGGAATTGTTATATCAAGCATTATACGAAATCAATAAGTCCATGAACGAATTTGTTGGATTCATCGAAGAACAGATGCAAGATTTTAAAGAATATATTGAAATGTGGATTCATGAAGTAAAAATTCCTCTTTCCACTCTAGTTTTAATTAGTAACAATCATCCAAATCAATTTGATAAAAAAACCAAATTACAAGTATACTTTAAGATGTAAATAATTTAATATTTATATCTTATTTT
>CANQAU010000009.1 GCA_947588935.1 uncultured Bacilli bacterium | reverse complement strand
ATATACCCCGTCAACCAAAATACATTTACTTTTTAGTTTATAACACTAATATTATCACATTTTACTCATTATTTCTATTTTTTTGTAAAAGAAAAACAGAATAAATTCTGTTTAATTGGAATTTTGATAATACGCACGTAGTTTTTCAATTCCTTTTTTCTCATATCGAGAAACCATCACCTGTGTCATATGAAGTTTCTTCGCCGTTTCACTTTGCGTATAATCTTGAAAATAACGAATTTGAATAATTTTTTTCTCATCGTCATTTAATTCATTTAAAGATTCATGCAACATCACCTTATCATCGATGGATAACTGTTCTTCTTTTGGAATCGTTTCATAATAATTTTTCTCTTCATCCCCCGTTTCATCTAAACTACAAACCACACAATTACCAGTGAAAAGAATCTGTTCGACATCCTCTTCTTTCATTTCTAAAAACAAGGCGACTTCCAAGTTACTCGGAATACGTTTTAACTTTTGAGCAAGACTACTCCGTGCAAATTCAATCTGACGATAGAGTTTTAAAATATCTTTGCTAAATTTAAGTTGTTTACTTTTATAAACCATTTGATACATTTCACCATACACATAATCATATGCATACGTGGAAAATTTGGTAGTAGGATTTTTTTGATAATTTTGAATGGCTTTCATCATGCCCAGTACACCCGCTTGATAAAGATCATCATACTCGACTCCAAAAAATTTTTTGGCAATCTTTT
Organism: uncultured Bacilli bacterium; assembly: GCA_947588935.1. Classification (GTDB taxonomy): domain Bacteria; phylum Bacillota_I; class Bacilli_A; order RF39; family UBA660; genus MGBC162267. The sequence goes on along the minus strand of CANQAU010000009.1, from coordinate 27,088 downwards.
TAATCAACCATTCGTTCATCGATACAATTTCTTCATTTGTCATGAAATTCACCTAAACCTGTAAAAGTTGTAATGCCGTAAGTTCACTATCCGTGGACTTAATATGAGCCTTTCGCACCATTTTCTTTAAGTGCTCAGGCACCTCACAAACATAAATAGAGCCATGATTATCTCGGATAGCACATTTCGTACGTAAAATACAGTCAATTCCCGATTCATCAATTTGTAAAAGAGAAAACAGATTGTATACCAAATACTTAATCCGATGTTTTAAAATCACAGGGGTTAAATAATTATTGATCTTATAAACATTTTTTCTCGTTAAATTTCCATCTAATCGAACAAACAAAACACCTTTATGATATTCTAAATCCATATATAACATAGACGTGCTCCTTACAATATGAATATAGAACAAAAAAGAAGTTGCGGATACAACTTCGACAAAACTAGCTAAAATTTCTTTTTTAATTGCCTTTTAAAACTTGAGCAATTTTTTCTTTTGCTTGCTCTACACTTTGTTCATCGGGAACCATGACATAGGAATATTGATTGGATAAAGAATAAACCGGTTTCGTATCATCTTTTCCCTCTAAAACCATACTTTCCACACTCCAAGTTGGATTCTTATCCAGTTGCATTTGAAACATCAACATAATATCACTATAAGCAATATTGGTCTCAAAACTTCCTTCTAAAGCACGTATTAAACGAGTATAGTTCGTAAGAATCGCCGGACTCGTAATTTTTTGAATTAAAGCGGAAAGCACTCTTTGTTGATGCATTAAACGCGTTCGATCTCCCAAAGCAAAACTCTTTCTTTCTCTTGCAAAAGCCAAAGCTTGTCGACCATTTAAATGATTCATGCCCTCAAGAAAAGAATACCGAACCCATTCATCCGCTGGTTCATCATAGTAATGCGCTTCAAACGATACTTCACTTTCCACATCGACCCCACCGACCGCTTCAACAAGGCCAATTAAAGAAGTAAAATTAATTTTAACATAATAGGAAATATTGCTAGAAAGTAAATCAGCAATCGTATTCATCGAACAATCAATACCATAAATACTTGCGTGGGTTAATTTATCTTTAGCATCCTCCATACCCTTTAAAGAAACATAATAATCTCTTGGAATAGATGTAAGAAGAACTTGATGCGACAAAGGATTGACCGTAATCAACATATTGACATCACTTCGCGAAGTTTGATTAATCGCACCATACTCATCCGTTCCAAGTACTAAAACTTGAAAAGGTTGCTTCATGAGTTCACTTGTTCCCTTAATTTTCGTATTCTCTACCGTCACCGAAATGGTTTCAATCACTTTGGCATGATTTTGAAAATCCTCATTGACTTCCATGTACAATTCCTTTTGCGTTTGTTCTAAAACAATCACCCGTAAATCTTTTTTCAGTAAAGATTGAATCAATTGCATACTATCTTTTTCTTCAAAAGAAAGCGTAGTACGTTTCTTGATTTCATTTTGAATCAGCTTGGCACCTTCCGAAAATCCGGGTTTTGGCACACCAATTTTTCCATTTTTAAATTCTCGTAAATTACCATAATTACTACTATCTAACACAATCACATCATAATTTTCAACGCGGTCGCGACTCTGAAACGAATTTTCTAAAAAACGAAGCGTCGTCGAACCATAAAAAATGCCGATGAATAAAATAGTAGAACCCAAAACACTCAGTAAAATTCCAGACAAGCGATGATGCCATACTTTACTCACTAAAAGACGATACGTAATCAAATTTAAAAGCACTAGCACAACCAAGAAGACAAGAAGATACTTCAGTGGCAAAAATCCCAAACGGAGACAATAGTAAACTGTCACAAGACAAACGAGAAAAAATAAAAGAGCAAAACTTTTAAAAATTACTGATTTTTTAAGTTTTCGTTTCCGTTTTCTTTTTGTTGCCACTTGTTCCACCTCACTTTTTATTATACTAAATGACCGAAAAAGAAGAAATGTTTGAGAAAGAATTTGACAGAAAAAAGTAAAGTATCATTGTATCAACCTTTTTTCGTGTTATAATAAAAATATGAAAGGATGATATCATGGAAGGCGACGAAAAAAGTGTATCATTTGAAAAAATCCAAGAATTAAATAATCCAATTGCCTACCGAGCAATTACCAAATTAATCGCAGGAGCATATTTAAACGAAGAAGAATTAACTCTTCTAGCAAATTTAACATTAACCGATATGGCCAATATTGCCATTCGGATTACATCAAATAAATTAATGAGTTTAAGAGACCCAGAAATTATCTTAAATGCTGCTGCCACCATCTATGGAAACATTACCGCCAATTTAGAACACACGGAGGACTTAAACAAAGCCAAAGCATATCAACAAAATATGGAAACCATCAAAATGATGCAAAGTCGAAACCATACGCCAGGATCAAGATAAGATCCTTTTTTTATTTATAACCAAGACTTTACATTGCGACAAAACAAATTCCAAATATTTGCCTTTTCCACACTTTCTAGCACCGTGATATTTTTCTCTTGAATAATCGTTCCTTTACTGTTTTTAATATAGACCGTTCCAACCTTATCTCCCTTTTGAATCGGTACTTCTACTTCATCAAATACCACATCATAAGAATAACTTTCTTTTTGATCGGTCACTTTTTCCACTTCCGTCACATCTTCTGGAATGATAGCGTCCACAAACTCTTTCTTTGCTAGAGGAAGAAACATCGTTCCCACAATCTGATTTTTTTCCAAAATGGTTTGTACTTGAAAACCATTAAATCCATAATTTAATAAATTCGTTGTATCAGCTGTTCGCAAATCACCCGTTTCTGCTCCCATCACAACAGACAAAATTCGCATGTGATTTCGTTTAGCAGTCGTCGTCACACAATAACCAGCCGTATTTGTAAATCCCGTTTTTAATCCATCGACCCCGTTATAAAAGCGAACCAACCGATTCGTATTCACAAGCCACGTACTACTGCCATCCGGTTTTTTTAAATAATCCTCGTAAATGCTAGTAAATTCTAAAATCTTTTCATGTTTGACAAGTTCCCTGCCAATAATACTCATATCCCGTGCACTGCTATAATGTCCTTCCGCATCCAACCCATGTGGATTCACAAAATGGGTATTTTTCAGTCCCAACTCCTGTGCGCGTTCATTCATTTTTTTCACAAACTCCGAAACACTTCCACAAACTTTTTCCGCCATGGCAACCACGGCATCATTTCCACTAGCAACCGCAATTCCTTTTAAAAGTTCTTGCACTTGATACGTTTCCCCTTCTTGCAAAAAGATCTGACTACCACCCATACTTGCGGCATTTTTGCTAATCATCACCGAATCATCAAAATGTAACCGTCCACTTTCAATGGCTTCCATAATTAAAAGCATACTCATGATTTTCGTCATCGATGCCGGTGCTAACTTCTCATCACTATTCTTTTCATATAAAACACGTCCCGTACTCACTTCAATCAAAATGGCACTTTTACTATGCTCCGCCAGATCACTTTCCGCTAGTCCATATGGTAAAAAAGCAAAAAAGACAAAGAACGCAACCAAAAATTTTCTCATAACTCACCCCAGTAAACCATATGTATAACTGTAAAAATTTATGTTTTTTCAAGAGCTTTTCATTTCAAAAGTGCTAAAATAAGATTAGGTGAGATTATGAAACAAAAAATAACAAAAATCATGATAGGAAGTATCATCGTTTTCACGCTTGTAGGGTGTGCCAACAAACAAACAGAAAACATATTATATTCTAGTGAGGCGATTACCATCATGAAAGAACAAGAGGTCTATGACACAATCAAAAAGAAAGAATATAATAAAACCGTAGAAACTTTCTTAGAACAAAAAGCATTTCAAAAAGAATATTTAGAAGAGTATTATCAAATCGATTATGTCGAAGAAAAAGATTTTACAACTCGCGTCAATACATTGTTAGACAAAAGTTATAAACCAGAAGAAATTAATATCATTTTCAAATATTTAAATGAAAAAAACATTTCAAAACTTTTGGATATGGAATATCAAAATATCACAGAATATGTCCAAATTCCAAATGTCGAAGTAGATAAAATTGATCGATACAATGCCTATAAAGAAAAAGAAAATCTCGATATCAATACCGCTGTAACCTATGTCAATATTGGTTTAGACTTAGAATACTACTCACAAATTCAAACCATTGAAGATCCGTCAAGTTATACCGTTTTATTAAATAAATACCGGGCTTTACCAGAAGATTATGTTCCCGATGATCTAACAAGTCTAAGCATTAACCCAAACATGCAACTAAGAAAAGAAGCCGCTGAACACTATGAACAACTACAAGATGCAGCACTATTAGATAACGTTCGTATTATTCCTTTTAGTGCTTATCGTTCCAAAACGTATCAAACGAGACTGTATAACAACTACGTCAACAGTGATGGATTAAAAAATGCTGATACCTATTCTGCTAGACCAAGACATTCCGAACATGAACTCGGATTAGCCATTGACGTTCGAAGCAGTGTCTTACTAGATAATTTAACCGATAATGACTACCAATGGATGCAAAATAATTCCTACAAATATGGATTTATTATTCGCTATGCCAAAGGAACGACCCCCATTACAGGATACATCGAAGAACCATGGCATTTACGATACGTCGGAATTGACATTGCCACAGACGTTCATGAAAAAAATATCACCTATGATGAATACTACGATTTATATCTAAAAGAAACAGAAAAAAATTAGTAAAATCACTTTACTAATTTTTTTATTTTTGATCTGTTGTTCCAAATCCGCCCGTTCGCAATCCGGTTGCATGATCATCATCAACCGTTAAGAATTTCATAAAAATCACTTGGCCGATGACATCTCCTTTATGAACAACCAAATCTTCAGTATTACAATTATAATATTGGAAAAAGAAATGTCCTCCATTCGATTCATTATGATAATAATCTGCATCGATAATTCCGATACTATTGGCCATAATAAATCCCTTTTTCGGTCCACTACTGCGATTGATTAAAGCATAGTATTCATCATCTTGACAATACGCGCATAATCCTGTCGGAATAAGTGTTGGCTTCATTCCTGGTTGATAAGGAGGAATCACGACATCCTCTGCTGCCTCGACATCATATCCGCAGGATAATCGTGTTTTTCGAACTGGCAGATGAATATCCTTATCTTTATACTCCTCAACGACCTCAAATCCCCGCAACCGCATTAATGAGTTTCACTTTCTTTTTTTTCTTCCTTCTTTGGCCTTGGAAGAGCTTCTTTACGAGATAAATTAAGGCGTCCACGATTATCATAACCCATAGATTTGACGATAATTTCATCTCCAACTTTGACAAGATCACTTGGCTTTTCAATGCGTTTGTAATCGAGTTGGGAAACATGAACCAAACCTTCACATCCTGGCCATAATTCTACAAAGCAACCAAAATCTTCTACTTTTACTACTTTTCCTGTATAAATTTCTCCATAAGTAACTTCACGAACGACATTTTCAATCATTTCTCTGGTCTTCTTAATAATCTCTATATCATTGTGATAGATAATGACGCGACCATCATCTTCCAAATCAACCTTCACCGCATCTTTATCATTGACGGTATTGACATGACTCGCTTCCAAAATAATTTTAGTAATCATCTCACCGCCACGTCCAATAACATCTTTAATCTTCTCAGGATTAATTTGGAATGTTTCAATTTTTGGTGCATATGGACTAAGTTCTTTTCGTGGTGCAGGAATCACGTTGTGCATCATCTCTAAGATTTCAAGCCGAGCTTTTTTCGCTTGAGCAAGAGCTTCTTTTAAAATCTTTTGTGTAACCCCTTTAATTTTAATATCCATTTGTAAAGCGGTAATTCCAGATGTCGTTCCAGCAACTTTAAAATCCATATCTCCCATATGGTCTTCTAATCCTTGAATATCGGTTAAAATCGTATATTTTTTACTATCTTTACTCGTAATAAGGCCCATGGCAATTCCAGCCACCGGCGCCTTAATCGGAACACCAGCTGCCATCAGTGATAAACATCCGGCACAAATCGTGGCTTGACTACTACTTCCATTACTTTCTAAAATTTCACTGACAACTCGAACGGTATAAGGAAATTCTTCTTCACTTGGCATGACTTGAGCAAGGGATCTTTCTCCTAATGCTCCGTGACCAATTTCTCTTCTTCCTGGAGAACCATATCGTCCCGTTTCTCCAACAGAAAAGGCTGGGAAATTATAATGAAGCATAAAACGTTTTGAATCTTCAATTCCTAATCCATCCAAAATCTGATGTTCGCCAATTGCGCCAAGCGTCGTCGTGGCTAAACTTTGCGTCTGACCTCTTGTAAATAACGCTGAACCATGCGTTCTCGGAAGAAGATCAATCCGTGCAGAAAGCGGACGAATTTCATCCATAGCTCGACCATCCGGACGAATCTTTTTATTCGTAATCAAATAGCGAACTTGATCACCTTCAATCATCTCTAAAATTTTCGTAATTTGTTTTAAAATTTCTTCAAAATTTTCATCTTCACCGTAAATTTCCGTAAAATTGGCAATCGTATTTTCTTTGATTTCATCCACCCGGCGATAACTTTCGAGTTTATCTTTAATTTGAATGGCTTCCAACATATCTTTGCTCGCATACTCCTCTACAGCGCGTTTCAAATCCTCTGGAATTTCTGCAAGGGAAAGTTCAATTTTTTCTTTACCAATATCGGCAATAATCTCTTCTTGGAATTGACAAAGTTTTTGAATCTCTGCTTCTCCAAACATAATCGCATCGAGCATTTCTTTTTCACTCAACTCTTGTGCTCCCGCCTCTACCATGCAAATGGCATCCTTGGTTCCTGCCACCGTAAGTTGTAAACTACTTTCCTCAAGTTCACTGGCGGTTGGATTAATGATATATTTTTTACCAATCTTACCAACAACGACACCACTAACAGGTCCATCAAATGGAATTTCACTAATTCCCAAACATAGAGAAGAACCAAAAAGGGCAGCCATAATCGGCGAATTATCTTGATCGACAGATAATACCGTATTGACTACTTGGATTTCATTTCGAAGTCTTTCATCAAACATTGGACGAATTGGTCGGTCGATAATTCGTGCAGCAAGCGTTGCTTCATCCGTCGGTCTTCCCTCTCGTTTAATAAATCCACCCGGAATTTTTCCTACGGAATATAATTTTTCTTGATAATAAACTTGCAAAGGAAAGAAATCTTGCGTAACCGCTTGCCCCATCACACAAACAGACAAGACAACCGTATCCCCATAACGAACTAATACCGCCCCATTGGCTTGTTTAGCAAGTTCCCCAACTTCAACAACCAATTTTCTTCCTAAAAAATCGTATTCATATACTTTTTTCATTCTATCACCTTTTCTATTTAAAAAGCACTTAAAAAAATTAAGTGCCTATTTACGAATATTCAATTTTTGAATAACTTCACGATATTTAACAACATCTGTTCTCTTTAAATAATCGAGCAGTTTTCTACGACGACCAACTTTAATTTGAAGTCCTCTTTTGGAATGAAAATCATGAATATGAGTTTTTAAATGTTCCGTTAAATTGTTAATTTCATTCGTTAAAATAGCAATTTGAACTTCAGCACTACCACAGTCTTTTTCATTTTTTTGAAAATCCTTAATTAAAGCAGTCTTTTCTTCTTTTGTCATCTTTTTTCCTCCTTATCATCAAATCGGTTTATTCCTTGTACTAGAAAAGAGGAACTTCTAAATACCAAGAATAAACTTCTTACTAACAAAGTATATTATATTTTCTTTTATTTTTCAACAAAAATCATGCAATCATATTGATAAATTGACTCATCGTCGTTGTACTATGAACCGGATACCGTGGAATCGTGTATGGATTATCATTTCGAGTACTTTTTCGGTACCCACCAACAAACGCCATTTGAAATCCAACTTCCTTTAACGCTTGAATCGCCGTATCATTATACGCATAGAAAGGAAAACAAAAAGCCTTTTTACTTCCCGTTTGCATAATGCTCCACTCTAAATCCTTAATGACCTCTGCATAGCTAGAACAAAGCATTTGCGCACCTCGCGTTTGATTAGAACAAAGTCCTTCCTTATGCATATCATACGTATGACTTTCCACATCCAAGTTAGGAGAACGATAATTTTCAATACTCCACCAACCAGTAATTAAAAAGAGCGTTGCATGCATATCATACTCTTCCAAAATTGGAATCAATTTATTTCCATTGTGAATGCCAGTCCCCATCGCTCCATCATCGACGGTAATTAAAACACTTCGTGCGGGCAATTCCATCTCATGAAACATCCACGCCCGATATTCTTCCATCGTCAAGGTTTTATAATGATTTGCTTTTAAATAATCCAATTGTTCACGAAATTGTTTCACATCCATACAATTTCCACCATCACATTGTTCCCCAATACTTCCATCATAGAAAAAATGATAATTCAAACCGGCAATTTGGGTTGCCACCTCATTTTCACCCGGTAGTTCTTTTGCATTTGTCGTGGACACAGATTTCGGCACTTCCACCACAACCTCTTCGCCTTTCAACATTTTTTCGAGTTGCTCGATACTCGTATGATGATTTAAAGAATATTGACTAATTTGGGTAATATCCGTTCCCACATTACTAGCTTGTTGATTCGTCACATAAGCAAAATCACTCTCCACTAGTGTAAATCCATACTTTTGAACAATTTCTCGTAAACTTTCACTTTCCGTATTGAAATGCAGTAAAATAGCACCTGGTTTTAACTTCATAAATCCTTTAGTCCATAAAAGATAATCAGCATCGCTTACGGTATACGCACCACGTTCTTGTAATTTAGATAATAACTCTTCAACCTTTGATAAACGAATACAACTAGAATAAGCACAAGATTCATTATTGCGAGCAATCTCAAAGACCGGAACAAAATCGGTTCCCTCTTCTTCACTTTCTTTTTCGGTAATCGTTACATTTTCTTTTAAAATTCCATAAAGATTTCCAAAGAAAGAAACATAAACGTACGTATCATCTTCATAAAGAATATCCAACTCATTTGGAACTGTCATCGAAAAAATTTCTTGATCATTTTGATAAAAAACATAAGTACCCGATGGGATTTGCTTCCAATAAGTTGCCACATAACTTGGAATTTCTAAAACATCTCGTTGCTCCACTTTTGAAACTTGGGAATAATAAACATAATAATCGGTATTGGCAATTTTAAAATATTTTTGATTGGCCCGTTCAATAAAAACACTTTCTAATTCCAATGACGCACTAGAAGAAAAAAAGCCGACTTCCTGATACTGGTGATCAATCAATCGATACAATTTTGTCCCCTCTTGACTCATCACAAAATGATTATAGTGTTCTTGAATCATGTGAATTTCTTTTTTCATCCACTGAAAATAATAACCCGTTGCTCCAACCAAACAAAGAAATACAACTGCACCCAAAACAAAAATCCAAACCATCTTTTTGACTTTTTTCTTTTTTACTTTTTTCATTCTCAAACCCTTTTTCTAACAATATTATAAATTCTTTTCAAAAATTCGCAAGAAAAAATCGGAAATTTTTAAATTCCGATGTGCAGTTTTTCCAATTTGACTATATCTTTCTTTAAGTGAAAATAATCAGGAACCACTTTATCTTGTTTTTTAAGACCAATCATCACCAAATCATATTTCTTATAATTCAGTAAACAAACCCGGTCATAGCCTTCCTTTTTAAAATGTTCCAACTCTTCTTCATCCAAATCATATTTTTGAATGTAATAATGATTATAGGAATGTAAATTGAGTTCCTTTCCTACATAAATCGAAAACAAATCGCGAATTTTTTCTTCTGGTTTATTCATTCGAAGAGTAATCGACGTAATAAGAGGAAAAGAAAGTTTTGCTTGCCGATCCAGCATATCCAACACCCGATCACTTCCCAAAAAGTACTCTTTACTTTTCGCATGACTTCCTATGCCATAAACCAAAGAATATGTTGCTTGTTCCATAAAAAACCCTCTTTGTGTAAGTTATTATTCTAATCAATCTACGATTTTTTGTCAATGAATAAAAGAGGCTTAAACAAAGAGTCATGTCTTTGATAAAGCGAAATCTCTCGGCCTTGATAGGTGAGTAAAACATAATCTTCAGAAAAAGAAAGCGAAATCTCATTTCCATGAAAAACTTTTTGATACTCTTCATCACTACATTCATGCACTTGATATAAGAAAAAAGAGCGAAAATCTTTCAAAACATAACGATTTTGAACCAAATCCTCCATCGTATAAGCACTGGTAATATCACATGCTCCTACCTGGATTCTTCGTAAACCACTCATCACCCCAAGACAAGATAGACGTTGACAAATTTCTTGTAATAAACTGCGAATGTAAGTTCCACTGGAGACATGACAGCGAATCTTCACCTCTTTATTCGTATAAGAAAGCATTTGCAAATCATAAATCATTACGTCTTGCTTAGGTAACTCAACCGATTCATGATTTCGGGCATACTCATACAACTTTTTTCCATGAACTTTCTTCGCCGAATAAATAGGAACCTCCATTTCTAGTTCCCCTTTTAATTCAGACAATACCCATTCTATCTCCTGAGCCGTCGGAATTTTGTCGCATTCTGCAATTTTTTCTCCTGTAATATCCAAAGTATCCGTACAATATCCAAATCGTAACGTTGCTTCATAGATTTTATCATGTGAAACCAAATGCGTTACCAACTTCGTATACGAACCAATACACAAAATCAAAACGCCCGTAGCCAAAGGATCCAACGTTCCAGTATGTCCAACCTTTTTTGTTTGCAGCAACTTCGATACCTTATTGACTACATCCCGACTCGTCCAACCACAAGGCTTATCGACCACAAGAATTCCCTGCATCTATTCCACTCCTTAAAAAAGAATGATCTTAATCATTCTCATGTATCGTTTGAATAATCGATTCAATTCGACTTCCATAAGCAATGGATTCATCATAGATAAACTTTAATTGAGGCGTCTGACGCAAATCCATTTTTTCAGCAACGAATTTTCGAAACATCTTACTCGCTTCATCCATTTCTTTTTCCAATTGTTGATGATCCATATCCTTTAAACTCGTAAAATAAACTTTCGCATAAGATAAATCACTAGACACTTCACTGCCCGTTATCGTAATTGACTTTAAAAGTTCATCGTTACTCTCTTCCATAATAATTTCATTGATAGTTTTTACAAGTTCTGAAGAAATGCGTTTTAATTTAATATCTTTCAAACGCGTTTCACCTCTACCATCTCATAAGCTTCTAAAAGATCATGCTCTTTAATATCACTATAATTTTCGAAAGTAATCCCACATTCAAATCCCTTTTTCACTTCTTTCACGGAATCTTTTTCACGTTGAATGCTAGCAATCTTACCATCATAAAGAATAATTCCATCACGAATAATGCGCACGTTACTTCCATTTTTCATCATGCCATCTACGACATAACAACCAGCAATTTTGCCCACTTTACTAAAAGTAAATATCTTGCGAATTTCAGCGGTACCCAAAATCTTCTCTTCAAATTCTGGATCAAGCATTCCTTTCATGGCAAGTTCCATTTCTTCAACCGCTTTATAAATAATGGTATAAAGTCGAATATCGACGCCATATTCTTTAGCAACCTCTTTGGTAATCGAAGAAGGACTTACATTAAATCCAATAATAATCGCATTGGAAGCATTTGCCAAAACCACATCACTTTCGGTAATCGTTCCTATTCCACTACGAATAACTTTGACACGAACACCTTCCACATCAATTTTTTCAAGAGCACTTTTGACAGCTTCTTCACTACCACGAACATCCGCTTTTAAAACCACATTGATTTCTTTTTGACCAGCGTTAATTTGGGAAAATAAATCATCCAAAGAAACAACTTCTTTGCGGCTCGCATTCGTCTTTTTTGCTTCCGCCCGTTTTTCAGCAATTTTCTTGGCTTCACTTTCCGTTTCAAAAGCCATGAATTTATCTCCAGCACTCGGCGTTTCACTAATACCGGTAATTTCAACAGGAGTAGATGGACCAGCTTCCAAAATTGAAACCCCTAAATCATTTTTCATTGTTCGTACTTTTCCGGCATGTGTCCCAACGACAATCGGATCTCCTAACCGTAAAGTTCCATTTTGAATTAATAAAGAGGCTACTCCACCAATATTCTTATCCAACTTACTTTCAATCACTGTTCCAACAGCATAACGATTTGGATTTGCACGATAATTATTTACTTCACTAATCGTATTGATCGTTTCCAAAAGTAAATCAATTCCTTCTCCAGTCACAGCACTAATAGCAACAAATGGATATTCTCCACCCCAAGCTTCTGGTGTAATGCCATTTTCACTCATACCTTGCATGATTTTTTCAACATTGGCAGTAGGTTTATCAATTTTATTTACGGCGACGATAATCGGAACTCCTGCACTCTTCGCATGATCAATGGCTTCTTTCGTCTGTGGCATTACCCCATCATCGGCAGCAACAATAATGATAACAATATCCGTTACACTCGCTCCGCGAGCACGCATTTGGGTAAATGCTGCATGACCTGGCGTATCAATAAAAGTAATTTTCGTTCCATGATGTTCTACTTGATAAGCACCGATGTGTTGCGTAATTCCTCCAAATTCGGTATCGACTACTTTACTATGACGAATATAATCCAAAAGCGTTGTTTTACCATGGTCAACATGTCCCATAATCGTAACAACTGCCGGACGAGGAGTTAAATCCTCTTCCTTATCATGGATTTCATATTCTTCAAAATTCGCTACATTTTGGGTTTCTTTTCTCTTCAACGTCTTCCCATAATCCATACAAACAATTTCAGCATTTTCAAAATCAATCGATTGACTTAAAGAAAGCATAAGCCCCAAACTCATCAGTTTTTTAATGATATCCGTTCCGCTAATCTCCAACTGTTGTGCTAAATTTGCAACACTCATCCCATCTTCATATAAAATGACATTGCTATCCAGTTCATTCGTTTGTAACTTTTCTTTATGCTTATACATTTCTTTTCGTTTGTTAAAATATTCTTCTTTGCTATTTTGAATTTCACTACGTTTCTTTAACTTCTGTTTTTTCGTATGATCCGTAATATGTTGTAAATTATTTGATTCAATAATATCTTCTACCACTTCATCAATATTTTCTTCTTCTTCAATGGTCGTATCATGATCTGTACTAATTAAATTAATGGCAAAATCCAAATTGATGACATCATCATCTGATAAAACATCCTCAGCACGAGAAACTTCAATTCCCAAACTTTCACATTTTTTTAAGATTTCGGCTACTGATAAATTAACACTCTCGGCATATTCTCGAACGTTCATATTATTCCTCGCTTTCTTTTTTACTTACTAACTCTCGTAATTTCTCATAAATCTCATTTGGAACATTCACTTCCAAAGTTCGATCTAAAATTTTATTTTTTTGCGCTTTTAAAATCACTTCTTCCGATAACTTTAAATACGCTCCTTTTCCATTTTGTTTTCCGGTGACATCCACCAAAACTTCGCCTTGGGGTGTCCGAACAATCCGAATTAAATCTTTTTTCGCACACTTTTCTTTCGTCACGACACAAGTCCGCATTGGAATTTTTTTGATTCTCATCCAATCACCTACTGATTTCCTTCAGCATTGACTTGTTCAAGCGTTTTCACTTCGATTTTATATTTAGTTAAACGACTAGCTAATTTAATATTGCTACCCTTTTTTCCAATGGCTAAAGAAAGTTGATCATCCGAAACAATAGCAAGTGCTTCTTTTTTCATTGGATCAGTAATATTCACAATAACACCTTTTGCTGGCGAAAGAGCATTAGCAATAAATTCACTGGCATCTTCACTATATAAAACCAAATCAATTTTCTCGCCATTTAAATCTTTTAAAATGCTTCCAATCCGACTTCCTCTTTCTCCAATACAAGCCCCAATTGGATCCACTTTTTCATTTCTAGAAAAAACGGCAACTTTACTCCGAATTCCCGGCTCTCTGACAACAGCATATAATTCAATAGTTCCATCGACAAGTTCAGGAATCGTTTGTTCAAATAAACGTTTCACAAATCCATAATGTTTCCGACTACATAAAATGAATGGTCCCTTCGTCGTTTCTTCCACTTTGGTAATATACACTTTAATACTCGAACCCATGACTACTTCCTCACCAGGAATCATTTCACTTTTTGGTAAAATACCTCGCGTTCTTCCTAAATCAACATAGTAATTGCGCGCATCCTCCATGGCAAGCATTCCAAGCATCATTTCTCCGGTTTTTCCTTGGAATTCTTCCATAATACTATTTCGTTCTGCTTCCCTAATTTTTTGAGTTAAAACTTGTTTGGCAGTTCCTGCCGCAACTCTTCCAAAATCGTGAGGAGTCACTTCTTTTTCAATAGTTTCTCCAAGTTGAATATCCGGAACAATGTCTCGAGCATCATCTAAAGTGATTTGAGCATCTAAATTAATTTCCGGTGGAATTTTAACAACATTTCCTTCTTCATCCGTTTCTTCTTTTCCAAAATCGAGTTCTGGTACAACAACATAATAAGAAAAAACTTTGATATCACCAGTATCCGGATTAATCACGACTTTGGCATTTGTCTTACTATCAAAATTTTTCTTATACGCAGTTAAAAGGGCTTGTTCCATTGCATCCAAAACAAGTTGTTTACTAATATTCTTCTCTTCCACAATATGATCAAGTGCCTTCATAAATTCTTTTGCGTTCATTTAATCTCTCTCCTTACTAAGTACATCTAAAATATACGCATCATCAAATAAATCTAGTTCATCAACAATCGGATTAATCAAATTGGTAGCCATCACAATGGTATCCAAATCGATGCCATTTACTTGATCCAACACAATACGTAAAAAATAATAATTTCCTTCTTTCACATATTCGATGGAATCGACAATGATTTCCTGTTTGTTTAATATCGGTTCAATATGTTCTTTTAAAACCTGCAACCTATGATCCATAATTTTCTTCTAACCACCTCTAACATAAATAAAAGTGGGTATTCCTGCCCACTTAAATCTGATAAAAGTATTATAACATAGTTTCTTTGAAATTCAAGTTTTTTATATTTTCGAACCTTTTTAAAAGAAAACCAAAAATTACTTCACCACTCCATTTACCACCTGCTTCGTATCACTGACAGCGATAAATGCATTCGCATCATATCGACGAATAATTTTTTCTACCCTAGGAAGCGTTTTTTTATTAACTTCTAAATAAAGCATGATTCTTGGATTTCCATCAAAATGATTTTTTAGTTCAATAATCGAAACCAAGTAGCCTTTCACTTTTAATTCATGTAACAATCGTTCATTGTTTTCATCAACAATCGCTTGAATACTTACCACCCCAGGAATCACTTTTTTAGAAAGAAAACTGCCAATCAACGTGCCGGTAGCATAACCAAGGGAATAAGAAAACGGAATAAAAATGCTCGTAACATCGACCGTTAAAGCTTCCCTTGCAATCATAAACCAAATCAAAGTTTCAAAAAAAGCAAGGATAGCAACCAACTTGTACTTCTCATGAAGTTGAACATTTGCCCGAATCGTTCCAATCGTCACATCCAAAATCCGTGCAAAAAAAATCTTAAAACAAACAAAAAACAAGTTCATCAAAGTCACCTGTTTTTAATATATCCAAAACTCAAAAGATTATCATAATAAGCACCAAAAGCAAAAAAGCCAAAAGAAAAACGATCCAGAAAAGAAAAGATTTCTTTTCCTCTTTCGATTGATAAACAATGGGTTTGATTCCATAACGTTCACTCAATAATTGCGGGCGAAGTTGCAAATCTCTTTCCTTTTTCATTTCAACATAATGATCGATTTGATCCGCAGTCAGAAAACTTCCACAAAAAGGACAAGTTGCTTTTTCATTGCCTATCGCTTTCCCACAATTTTTACAAATCATCTTTTTCACCGATCGCTAGGGCATCTTCAATAAACGTTTTACTCTTATGAGGTTCATCAAACAATAAATCCAAATAATTTTGCTGCCGAAGCGCTTCATATAAAACAATGGCAACAGTATTAGATAAATTCAACGCTCGCACTTTATCCGTCATGGGAATACGGATACAATGATCGATGTGCGGTTTTAAAATTTCTCTAGGAATACCTGTACTTTCACGTCCAAAAATAAAATAGATATTTTCCTCGACATTTTCATAAGAAAAACTAGTATGAGGACGATGTCCATAACGAGTTAAAAAATAAAAAGTTCCTTGGTTTTTAGAAAAAAATTCATCAATATTTTGATAGACTGTATATTCACAATTCGAAATGTAATTGACGCCACTTCGCTTAATATATTTATCAGATAAAGAAAATCCCAAAGGTTCAATCAAATGCAAATGCGTATGAGTGGCAACGCAAGTCCGCATAATATTTCCGGTATTTCCTGGAATTTCCGGTTCATAAAGAACAATATTTAACATTATATCCCTCCAAATAAAAATAGGGATATCCCTATTTTATTTCATACATATCTAAAATTTTAATAAAATCAGCTGATTCCAAAACTTTTTTATCTTCTCTTTGGGCAATATCAATTAATTTACCATCTTTGTAATAAGCAATGGCCGGTGTGTTTTTATAAGAACTCGTTTGTAAAGCACTATTAATGACACAATCAAGTGTACAATTTGCTTGTCCTTTTTCATCAGTCAAATCAACGTAATAAAAGACATTGTTCAAATGATGTTCTTGGATAATATCATCAAGTTCTCTTTCCAAACGATAAGTTTCTTCATATCCACGGAAATTAAATAAAATAAAGAATTGACCACTTGTCGAATGAATCACATGATTAACTTCTTCTAAAGAAATTTGCTTGATATTGGCTTTTTCATGAATGAAATATCCCTCATCATATAAAGATTGTTCATAGCGTGCATATAACTTAAATCCAATAAACGCAATAATGAAAACCCATACAACCACAATCGCAACAATGATATAATTGGAAATTGGAATCTCTTTTTTTTCTTCGATGACTTCTTGCTTTACTTCTTTGATTTCTTCTGGAAGAACGACAGTCTTTTCTTCAAGAATACTTTCATCCACAACAGGTTTCACTACCTCTTTTGAAGGACTCGTCTTTACAGCAGTGGTTTTCTTTTTGGTCGTTGTTGTCTTTTTTGGTACACTTTTTTTCGTCGTTGCCTTTTTCGTCTCTACTCTTTTCGAAGCAGTGGACTTTGGACTTTTCTTGGTAGTACTTTTTGTAGTACTCGCACTTTTACGACTTGCACTTGCACCCTCTTTTTTTACCGTAGCACGTTTGATTGTTTTCGCTGCCGTACTACGTTTTGTGGTACTCTTCTTTCCAGTACTAGCAGTTTTCTTCGTACCAGTGGTTCTTTTTTTTACTTCTTTTTCTTCGTTCATTTCTTTCACACCTTTATTTTTTTATTTTATCACAAATCTTCTCATTTTCAAATATCTTCTTTCATCTGTTGAAGACGTTTTTTAATGAGCAAAAAAAGTTCCAAAGACACATTCATTTTGGGAAGAACCAACAAGGCATCTTGCAATTTGGTTTTCAAAGGAACCGTTTGTTCAATTTCTAGACACCGTTCAAAATACGAAACCATAGGTAACGGATGCATTTTTACAAAATTTTCAATCGCTTCTTGAATTGTTTGTAAAACATATTCTTTCACAGAATATTCATCCATTTCTCGAACACCATAATATGCTCCCACTAGGCAATTAAAAGTTTCTTCATCGTTCATACGCTCACCTACTTCATTATATCATAAAATAGGTATTTGCCTTATCTCAAAATACTCCTTCTCCATATATTACTAAAGAAAGGGGAATCATACATGTTATTTAACAATAACGACTTAGACTTTTCTTTTTTTGAAATTCCAGGCAGCGACTTTAAATTAGAAATTGACCGAAATAAATTTGTCAGTCCATCCACCGGATTTCAAAGAGGAAATATGATGAGAGACGAATACATTCCATATAAAAATTACAATGATGTCAAACTCATCGCCAAAAACGAACAAGAGAGGTTACGTCTGAAAATCATGGAACTTGCCTTTGCCATTACCGATTTCAACCTCTATTTAGATTTACATCCAGATGACACCGAAAGTTACAAGATATTCAAACAATATGTGGATGAAGGAAAAAAATTAGAACAAGAATACACCACAAAATTTGGACCACTCGCCATCACCAATGTCCAAAGTCAAAAATATGAATGGCTCAAAAATCCATGGCCATGGGACGAATCAGGAGGAAATCTTTATGTTTAAGTATATCAAACACACCAACTATCCCATAAATATTAAGAAAAAAGATGTGAAAATGGCCAAGTTCATCATCAGTCAATTTGGAGGAGCCAATGGAGAACTCGCCGCAGCCCTTCGTTACTTCTCTCAAAAATTCAGCATGCCAGATGAAAATGATTGCCACCATCGTTCATCAACTCACCAAAGATGCCACTGTAGAAGAATTAGAAGCATGTGGACTTGCAAGTTACTTTACCGAACACAAAAAAGGAATTTATCCATCAGATGCGCTTGGTAACCCATTCACCGTCACCTATTTTTCCGTCACCGGAGACATTCTTGCAGACATCTCGGAAGACATGGCTGCCGAACAAAAAGCTCGTGCTGTATATGAAAGTCTAATTGATCTTACAGACGATGAAGATGTCCTTGCACCACTCCTTTGGTTACGTCAAAGAGAAATTGTTCATTTTAATCGTTTTAAAGAATTATACGAACATTATAAAAAAATGGGATACTAACTCTATTCACTCGAATAGAGTTTTTTGTAATGAAAATGCAATTTCTGAAATCCCTTAGAAATCCACCGATTCAATTTATCAAATACATACATCGAAGCGAAATAAAAGACCAAAAATAATAAAATGGTTTGGAAATTCAAAGAAGAAATACTAAAAAACTCATATTGAAAAATCGCACAATACGAAAATCCCAATAATAAAAAGGAGAATAAGCAAATGCGAAGCAAGTTAAAAGGTCGACAAATTCGGTGTAAGAAAATAAATCCCGTCGTCGCAGTTAATAAAACGGACAACGTATTCGTAAGTTCAGAAGAAAAGGAAAATGCTTGGCCAAAGGCAAATAATAAGCAAATATTAAAGACGACCGTCAGAGCCGCAGGCAAACTCTTATTTAAAATTTTGAGTAAAAAATTGCCCGTAACCAAATCACGATTCGGTTCCAAAGCCAAAATGAAAGAAGGAATACCAATCGTAAAACCGGTAATTAAAGTCAATTGAATCGGAACAAAAAAGTATTTAGTCGTAAAAAGAATACTAAACAAAATTAATATCACCGTATAAATCGTTTTCACCAACAATAATGATGAAGATCTTTCAATATTATTAATCGTTCTTCGCCCTTCTAATACCACTTTTGGTAGTGAATCAAAATTCGAATCTAACAAAACCAACTGACTAACATTTCGAGCCGATTCACTTCCACTGGCCAAAGCAATTCCACAATCACTTGCTTTCAAAGCCAACACATCATTGACTCCATCACCAGTCATCGCTACCGTATGCCCAAGTTCTTGTAAATATGTAATAATCAACTGTTTTTGACGAGGACTCACTCTACCATAAACATCATAATCGCATAAACAATCATACAACTCTTCATCACAAAAAGACGAGACATCGACTCCCGTAACATGAGATAATCCAATTTTTTTCGCAATCGATAAAACCGTAGAAACATGATCACCAGAGATGATTTTAACGGTGACTCCTTGATTTTGAAAATATTCAATCGTCTCTTTCGCCTCTTTTCGAATGACATCATCCATTAAAAAGATAGCAAGTAATTGTAATTTTCCAAAATTTTTTTTAATTTTCGCCCGTGACTGTGCTAAAACCAAAACGCGATGCTCCGTTTGATAAGGAGCAACTTGTTTTTTGACATTTTCATCATCTGCAAATAAAATGTCCGGTGCTCCAAAATAATAATGACCCAGTTGCTCAAAAGAATACGCTGAAAACTTGCGTTGACTCGAAAAACAAATCTCCTCTTGTAGTGTATCCGTACTCTCACCATGATAAAAATCTTGAATAGCTTTCATCGTCATATTTTCATCTTTTGAAAAATGCGCGATCTCATTCATCACTTGGGTGACTTTTTCATTGCTTACACCATCCGCGACAAGAACATCGCTCACATGCATTTTTCCTTGTGTCAAAGTTCCGGTTTTATCAAGACAAATGACATCGACACGGGCAAGGGTTTCCATCGATGGAAGTTGTTGCACCAACACCTTATATTTACTAAGACGAATAACGCTCACCGCCATCACTGAACTCGTAAGCAACACAAGTCCCTCTGGAATCATGCCAATCAAAGCAGCCACCGTTGTAAAAATGGCTTCGGTCACTTGAAAATGAGTCGCCGTCAATTGACTAAAATACATAATCACGCCAATAGGTACAATAAAAAAAGAAATGATACGCAATAACTTTTCAAAAGAATCCATAATAACGGAATTGGCTTTCTTCATATATTTTGCACCTGCAGAAATCGTCGAAACATAATTTTCCTTACCAACATGAACAACTTGTGCCACAGCTTGTCCACTGACGATAAAGCTGCCACTTAATAGTTCATCTCCTACTTTTTTCAAAATCGGATCCGATTCCCCTGTAATAAACGCCTCATTAACTTCTACTTCACCAGTAAGCACCTTGCAATCGCATACCACTTGATTTCCACTCTTTAAAGAAATGACATCATCTAGGACAACTTCATCGAGATTTTTAAGCACACAAACTCCATCACGAATCACTTGAACCTTACAATCGGTAAGTAAAGATAAGCGATCAATAATTTTTTTGGATATGATTTCTTCAACAATACTAATAATGGAGTTAATCAAAATAACCCCCATAAAAAGACAATTTTTAAGTCCCATAAAAAATTGACCACTAAACAACCCCGCACTCAAAACGGCTACACCCAAACAGATATTTAAAAAATTAAAATAAGTAAAAAAGTTCGAAGCAATAATCTCCTGAATGGTTTTCGTTTTCGGTTGATCATCAAAATTCACAAGTCCTTTTTGAATGCGTTCTTGCACTTGCTCATGAGTAAGACCATTCAAACAAAGTTCTTTTTTCATCTTCGTCACCACTTATAATAGTATTATAGCACGTTTTATGCATTTCTCATGACGAATTTCAAGAGACTTATACTCCGATAGAAAATCCCTTTTTCTTCATCCAATACTTTCGTAGAAAATCAAAAGGAATGACACTAAAAGCCATACAAAACACCACAAAAAATTCCGTTGCGGTCAAACCATAAGTCCGAAATAAATCTCCTCCATAATAAAGAAGATAACACTGGACAACGACAATAAAAAGAATCATTCCCACAAAGACCAAGTTTTGATGCAAATGAGCAAGCAAATTCAATCGATACGTTCTCGCATTAAACGCATTACAAACACCAATAAAAATAAAGAGTGCAAAATAAGCAGTCATAAAATATTTTCCACCATCACCAACCCGAATAAACATCTTCATCACTGGTGCTTTTAAGAAAAAGAAACATAAAAAAGCACAATAAATTCCTGTAATCAAAATTTGACTATACATATAAGAATTTAAAATCGGTTCATTTTTCTTCTTCGGTGGTTCTTTCATAGTTTCCATTAAAGCCGGTTCAAAAGAAAACGCAAGCCCAGCAAAAGTATCCATAATCATATTGATCCATAACATTTGAATAATCGTAATCGGTGTATTCACTCCAATAAAAGGTCCAACAATCGAAAGAAATAAAGCACACATATTGCACGTCAATTGATAAATAATAAATTTTCGAATACTTTTAAAAATCGTTCTTCCATACAAAATTGCTTGACTAATCGATAAAATATTATCATCCAAAATGACAATATCACTGGCTTCCTTACTAACTTCCGTTCCACTTCCCATCGCAAATCCAACATTGGCTCTTTTCAGTGCCGGGGCATCATTCACGCCATCTCCCGTCATACCAACAACTTGATCCATATTCTGTAAGATTTTTACCAAGCGACTTTTATCTTGCGGTAAAGCTCGTGCCACCACGCGAAGACGAGGTAAAATTTTTTCAATTTCTTCATCCCGATAAGACTGTAATTCACTACTACTAAGGACCAAATCCCCCTCTTGAAATAATCCACATTCCTTGGCCACACACGTAGCAGTATCCGCATGATCTCCGGTAATCATAATCACATGAATGCCAGCATTTTGAATGAGAGAAATCCCTTCACGTGCTTCACTTCTTAACTCATCTCGAATACAAACCAACCCCAAAAATACTAAGTTTGATAAACCATCACGTTCTTTGGTATATGCTAAAACTAAAACGCGATTTCCCTTTTTCGTTAAATAATCTACCTGTTTCCAGATTCGGTTCGATTGAAAATCGTTTTTTTCTTCACCCAAAGAATTACAATACCTCGTACAATGAGTCAGTAACTTTTCCGGAGCCCCTTTCACATAAGTAACCGTTTCTCCTTCATCCAAAACCGTAATAGATGCATACTTATTCTGACTTTGAAATAAAACTCTCGATAATTCCTTACACGTTTTGTTTTGAAAAGAAAAAAAGGAAAGAAAACTACGATCCGTAGAATTTCCACCGACCACCTCTTTTTCGCTAGTCCACATGGCATCATTATTCCAAAGCATAGATTTGCGAATTCGTTCGTAATAGGGCCGAGATTGGAAAAGTTCACGTTCTGAATGATATTTTCGTAGTTCATAATCCAAAATATCCGTAACCACTAACTTCCCTTTCGTAAGTGTTCCCGTCTTATCCGTCAGTAAATAATTTAAACTTCCCGTTGTCTCAATCCCGGTCATCTTTCGAACCAACACATGATTTTTTAACATCTTGCGCATATTGCTCGATAAAACCAAAGTAATCATCATCGGAAGTCCTTCGGGAACTGCAACCACAATAATCGTTACACTCAACGTTAAAGCATAAATAACCGTATCCATGACAAATGGAATATCCTGGAAAGTACGCAAAATTTCACTCCCCGAAAAATGGTTTTGGAGAACAAAAACCGAAAACAAATACGAAAGAAAAACCAAAATTGCTCCAATATAACCAATCCGACTAATGATTTTAGCAAGACCACGAAGACGAGTTCGTAAAGGACTTTCTGGCTCTTTTTCTTGAACTTCTTTTGCCAAAGTACCATAGAAAGTCTGATCGCCAACCTTGGTTACCATCATTCTTCCCATCCCATTTAAAATAACCGTTCCACGATATAATTCGTTCGATTTCGTAAGCTCTGGAGAAGAAATCTTCGAAATTTCTTTACTCTCTCCATTAATGGAAGATTCATCAACACCAACCATTCCCTCACACAAAAAACCATCCGCTGGAATTTTATCTCCCGTTTGTAAAAGAACATACTCTCCTACCACTACATCATCCAAACGAATTTCTTGAATTTTTCCATCGCGCATCACCCGAACAAAAATCTGACCAGACTCCGCCTGTAATCTTTCAAAAACCTCTTCACTTCCATACTCGCTAATCGTCGAAATGAACGTAGCCAAAAAAACCGCAATGAAAATTCCTAAAGTTTCAAACCAATCAAAATTTCGAAATAAAAATACCACTTTAATAGCCAGTGCCACCAATAAAATTTTAATAATCGGATCTCCCAAACTTTCGAGTAACATCTTCCAAAATCCATTTTTGTGCACTTTACTGATTGCATTACTACCATATTTTTTCCTTAAAAAAACGACATCTTCTTCTCTGACGCCCTTCTGTTTCATATTGTAATGGTATCCTCCTCATTGCATTATATGAAACACAAAAAAGATAATTCACAAAATTACGCCAAAAGAAAAAAGCCTTTAAAGGCTTTATACATGATACATTTTTGCTTTTTTACGTGTTGCAAAATATAATCCACTCGCAACGGCAATTCCACCAAGTACAACTACATAAGGAATAAAACTACCAGTTGTAGGATTCTCAGGAACACATTCGGAATCATATTGTGCTTTGGAACATTCTTTTCCATCTTTACAATAATATGCACCTTTATCTACTTTACATACTGGATTTTCCGTAGGTGCTGTTGGAGTTGTTGGTGTATTGGATGCAGATAATTGAATACGACATTCTTCTGCAGCATTTGTAACGGTATACGTTACTTTAGCAACCAATACACTATTCGTTGCAGAAACTCCGGTACGATTATTAAAAGTAAAAGTAATTTTATTGGCATTTTCTACTGGCGAAGTAAAAGACCAATTATTCATTTCTTCAATACTATCATATTCCATATTCGTAAGAGTTGCTGTAACCGTAAAGGTATTTACCGTTCCAGATGTTACCCGAATACCGATATAACAAGTGGCAGTCTTTCGATCCTCACTTTTTGGACAAACAATGGAACTACCATTTAATGTCGTTGAATTCATATTGGCATCGGCAGAACCAAATACCGTTCCTGAATAATCATCAGCATATACCATCACGGGTAAGAAAACCAACACTGCTAAAATAATTCCAAACACTTTCTTTTTCATATGACAATTAACCTCTTTTCAATTTATAAACTTATTATGCTCTCATTATAACATAAAAATACATAATTGCTATACTTTTTTTATTTTTTTACATAAGAGCGACAAATTTATGTTATGATAATAAAAAGATAAGAAAGGTGGCAAATATGAAGAAAGTCTTAGTAAGCATTGATAATAGCAACTTAAAAATCTCTTATAAAAACCACCGAAAAATGAGAGAAGATCTTATTAATACCAATATTATTAGTGACAACGAATTAATTTTTGGATTAGATTATCTTTCCAACAATCAAAAAATTGTATCGCTCTTTTTAAAAGAACTATGCGAAATGAAAAAATTAAATAAAGTCATTTTTGATAATAATGAACTAACTTTTTTTATGCTCCCCTTCTTCAAAAACATTAGTAGTATTACCGCCATTGAAATCAAAAGTGACGAAAGCATTACCTTTGCCATTTGTGAGCGCCTTATAAAATCCAATTACATTAAATTTGTCAATTGTTATAACATTCCCGCTTTCATGATTGAAATGCTCGATCGCGAATTTATTAAAGTAGAAACCCGAAGTGAATTTTTCTACATCTCCAATTTTATGCAAGAAAACAATTTGATTCAATACTCCAAAATTTATTACAAATCTCATGTTCGAATCACCCTTCCCCTCTCCCCAGAAGACAAAAGTGATTTTCAAACCTTTGCCAAAATCAATCGTTACTTAAAAAATATTCGCATTTCCAATATCAACTCAGAAGATCTTGAATTCTTACTCACCACTTTAAAAGAAAATCATTTAAAAAATGTTCGTATTCAAGTTCCTGGAAACTTCATTAACGCTTCACTAGCAGAATATTTAAAAAACTTAAATAAAACGTGGAAAAAATTTCATTTAAAATGTGTCATCAGTTATTCAGATGACTATATCAAAGAAAATATTTTTAAACAAATCATTTTAAATACCATCAAAATATGTGGTCTAATCATTTTTATCTTAGTCGGTTCGGTCATCGCTTATGTAGGTACTAGAAATTATATTTCCATGAAAAAAGTAGATGCAATTAAAGAAGAAGTTAACAAAGTCATCGAAAACAATACGATGAGTGGAACAGTCGATATAAAAGGAGATAATCTCATTATTAAAAATAACTATATTGCTTCCTTATTAACCATCAATGAAGATGTGGTCGGATGGCTCAAAGTAAATGATACCGGCATTGATTATCCCGTTGTCAAAAGTAGCGATAATAATTACTACTTAAATCATAACTTATATCAAAAATATGATGCCAATGGATGGATTTATATGGACTATCGAAATAACGATGAAGAATTAAATGCCAATACCATCATCTATGGACACAATATGTACTATAGTGGTATCATGTTCGGTACTCTTCATAAAGTAGCTCAAAAATCATGGTATGAAAAAGAAGAAAATTTAACCATTTCCTTTAATACCATGTATGACACAATGCAATGGCAAATATTTTCCATTTATAAAATCAATAAAACATCCGATTACTTAGTAAACGAATTTGCAAGTGACGAAGATTTTCAAAATTATCTTCAATTAATTAAAGGAAGAAGTATGAAAGATTTTGGTATCGAAGTGACGACACAAGATAAAATTTTAACACTCTCTACTTGTACAGGAGAAAACCAACGGTTTGTCGTTCATGCGAAATTAAAGCAAGCAGAATAATTTTCTTCTCTTAAAAATCTTTACATCAAATTCAAACCACCTTCGCATATCGACTAATCACTTCCACATTGCGCTGTAAACGATCATCATTCGGTTTTAAAGAATAAGCCTGTTTGGCATAAAAATAAGCTTCTTCATAATATTGCAATTGAAAAGAAACAAAACTAAGTAAATCATAAAGACGTTCATCAAAAGCAAAGTTTTCATTAATATAACTGTCGCTCTTGGTTAAAATATGGCTAGCCGAGACCCCAAGTTGATAAGCATGTTCATAATGCTTTTGCGCATATTCCAAAAAAGCATACTCGACATATCCCTCACGCAAATAGGGACATTCCAAAATCGCTTTCTCATACCACATCGCTGCCTCTTCCATATAACCTTGATAGGCATAACAACGCGCCAAATAGCGCATCGAAGCACAACGTTCATCCTTCCAAGTTGCGCTTTTTAATTGCAAATGACGATGAAGAGTCAAAATTGCCTGATCCCATTTTTGATAATACATATACTCTCGTCCTAAATAATGCATATTCCGATCATCCAATGGATCTTCACGAACACTTAACTCCAGTAGTGGTAAATAACTGGACCGACTTTTGGTCAAATCCGGATAATGATGCAAAATGATTTCATCCGTTTGCATTTCTTTTTCTTCGAAAAGCGGTGTAAGAACTTCATGCACCGGATGCTTCCAAACAAAACCCTTTCGACTATGAATCTTA
>CANQAU010000008.1 GCA_947588935.1 uncultured Bacilli bacterium | reverse complement strand
GGAATTAAATCAACTTGGGCATTTAAATCTAGGTTGGTATTGGCTTTTTCATTTTGATGAATGGCTACACTTGGAATGACGAGTAGAGGTCTTTTAAAATCGATAATATGAGAGGTATACGTGTTCTTTTTATTTAGAATAACTTTTCCAGATAATGAGAGAGGATGATCCAACCATCCATAATTTAAAATGCCACCATAAGGTTGAACGTTTATTTTTAAGTATCCATTTTCAAATATTTCATTTTTGGGTTTGACAAATAGAGAAGGGGTATCGGAATGGGTTGTGATGATTGAAAAAGAATTGGTATATTTTTTACCGATTTGAAAAGCAATGAGTGAGGCATCATTGCGGATGACAAAGTAGTTTCCGGGTTTTAGATGCCACGGTTCTTGTTCTTGTAAATTTTGAAAATTTTCTTTTTCGAGATATTCTTTCATGAATTTGGTTGCGGTGTAAACAGAAGTTCCTTCACTTAGAAAAGAGATTAAATGATTTGTATATTTTTCTTTTTGCATATTGATCACGTTTTTAGTTTAAACAAACTTGACAAAAATATAATTTTTTCTTGCATTTTTTGTAATTTTATTCTATTCTTTTTTTAGGGTGTAGAGAAGTGAGAGCAGATTTACAAAATCAAAAAAGAAAGAAAAATGATCAATTGTCTCTTCGGTTGTTAGGGATGAATTTTCTTTTTCTCATTTGTACTCTTTCAAACTCTTACAAAGGTATTTCTATTTTATAGGGATACCTTTTCTTTTGTTTTCAGGGCCCGAAAATAAAAGACTCTATGCTTTATAGAATGGAGGATTTATGAAAGGAAAGAAAATGGTTTTGGATATTCATGAAAAACCAAATGCTCTAAAATGGATTGTACTTTCTTTACAGCATGTTTTTGCCATGTTTGGAGCAACAATTTTAGTTCCGATTTTAGTGAATGCTGCAGCAGGAGAAGAAGTTCTTACGATTCCTGTAGCGTTGGTTGCTTCTGGAATTGGAACGTTGATTTACATCCTTTGTACAAAAGGAAAGTCGCCGGTCTATTTAGGTAGTTCCTTTGCTTTTATTACACCAATTGCAGCGGCTTATTTAAAGGGTGGAATGGCCGGCGCTATGACCGGAGTGATGGTGGTAGGATTCATCTATGTTGTGGTCGCTTTGATCATTAAATTTGTTGGAACGAAATGGCTCAATTATTTATTACCACCTGTTGTGATTGGACCAATGATTATGATTATTGGTCTGGGACTTGCTCCTTCTGCTATTTCTCAAATGGGATTAGCAAGTGGAATGGAGTTGGATTATCATGTTTTGTTGGTCGCAGTGGTATCTTTTTTGGTTACGGCCTTGGTGATGACAAGAGCAAAAGGATTTTTAAAAATTATTCCTTTTCTCGTCGGAATTCTTTCTGGATATTTGGTTGCTACTTGTCTTGGCATGATTGATTTTACGGTTGTGAAAGAAGCTTCTTTCTTTAGTTTACCATCTTTTGTTTTACCATTTGTTCATTATACACCAACTTTTGGAGCTATTTTGACCATTGCACCGATTGCTCTTGTTACTATGTGTGAACATATTGGAGATCATACCTCACTTAGTAATATTATCGGCAGAGATTTATTACAAGATCCAGGACTTGATCATACTTTGTTAGGTGATGGACTTGCAACGTTTGCAGCTGGACTTATTGGCGGACCTGCCAATACCACTTATGGGGAAAATACTTCCGTTGTCGGACTTACCAAAGTTGCTTCTGTATGGGTCATTGGACTTGCTTCCATTTTTGCTATTGGAATCGGTTTTTTAGGAAAATTTACGGCACTTGTTTCGACGATTCCCAATGCTGTGTTAGGAGGTGTTTCGTTACTTCTTTATGGATTTATTGCCGTCAATGGGCTGAAGGTTTTAATTAAAAATCGAGTTAATTTTGAAAAACCTAAAAATGTGGTCGTAGCCTCTTCCATGCTTGTGTTAGGTTTGGGTGGAGCAGCAATTGCCATCGTTCATGGTGATTTGTCTGTTACGATTTCAGGAATGAGCTTGGCTGCCATTGTTGGTGTACTTTTAAATCTTATTTTACCAGATACGAAAGAAGATTATGAATTAGAGACTGTGGATGTTGAACCTGCCATGGAAGTATTTGATGAAGAAGGGCCTTCTTTTAAAAAGGAAGAAAAAACATCTAAAAAGAGGAAAAAGAAATGAATGTAGTGGAACTTCATCATCCTTTGATTACTCATAAATTAGCAATTTTACGCGATGAAAAAACCAGTACGAAAGAATTTCGGGAACTGGTGAAAGAAATTTCGATGATGCTTTGTTATGAAGCAATGAAAAATGCTGCTTTGAGTCCAGTGACGATTCATACGCCTTTGACTTCTTTGGAAACGGGAATGATCGATACGGAAAAGTATGCTTTTGTACCTATTTTGAGAGCTGGTATGGGCATGCTTGATGGGGTAATTAGTGTGATTCCCAATGCCAAAATTGGTCATATTGGCATGTATCGTAATGAAAAAACGTTTGAACCAGTTAATTATTTTTTTAAGGTACCAAAAGATATTCAAAGTAGGGAAGTGATTTTACTTGATCCAATGCTTGCTACCGGTGGTAGTGCGATTGACGCCATTGATTTGTTAAAGGAAAAAGGTGTACAGAAAATCAAATTTTTATGTATTATTGCTGCACCGGAAGGCTTGGAAGAAGTTTGGAAGAAACATCCGGATGTATGTATCTATTGTGCGAAGATTGATGATCACTTGAATGCGCAGAAATATATTGTTCCAGGACTTGGAGATGCTGGAGATCGGATTTTTGGAACAAAATAAAATTTCATGAAAAAAGAGCTTTTTATCAAGCTCTTTTTTATCTATTCGATATTTTCAAAATTGGTTTTTTGGCGTTTTTATTTTTTTTCGGTTTCAAAATATGCTATATAATCTTCCACTGTACCATCTGCTATTTTGGTATTCTTATTTATTGTAGGATAGTCCAAACCTAGAGAAGTAACGATCTCTTTTAAATCCATATCTACAAATAATTTTTCAACTTTACTATTATAATGTTTTCTTCTGAAATCATTAAAGTCTTCCCAACGAGAAATTATTTCTTTTTCAAGAGTATCCTTTATATTTTTGGAATTTTCTTCTTCGATCGATTTGAAATACTTTCGTTTATCTTCGAGTGTCTTTTGATAATCTTTTAACTTTTTTTTCGGAGATATATTTAACTCTCGATAATTCCAGAGTAATGTGAAATTATCAAGACCTTTTTGAAAGACCTCATGATATTCTTTCGTCTTTGATTTTGTCACGAATTTTATAAAAGAAGATATGGTAGGGATTAAAGAAAGAAAAAAGACAATGGATAAAAATTTTGATTTTGCTTTCATTAACATAAGAACGATTGAGATGATTCCACAAAATGCAAATTTTCCGAAAAGATGCTTTTCTTTTTCCATCGATTTGATTTTCATAAGTTCATCATATATATCTAAATCTTCCAAATCTTTTTTATAATCACTTGGATTATGTATCCATTCTTTATATTCTTGATATATTTCCGGTGGATAATTTTTTAATTCTATTTGTGTTTCCGGAAATTGATTTAACAGTTTCGCAATTTCAACTTCTGGTTTTTCTTCATACTCTTTTAATGTTTTTTGAATTTTATTCGTATAATATTCTATTTCTATATTATTGTTTTTCAGAATACTTTGTATTTCTAATATTTCTTTTTTACTTCCAAATAAATTATCTATAAAATCATCGTAAGTTTTTTTGGAAATTCCAATATCATCAAATATTTTTAATAAACGCATTTTTTCATCGTGCTCGATTTGTTTTATCTGCATATCTTCTTCGTGTTCTATTTGTTTTATTTGCATTTCTTTTTGTTGGTTTAATTTTTCTTTTTCCAATTCTAAATTTTCTAGACGTTGTAAATTGATTAACTGATTTTGTTCTTTTAAAAGGTTAATTTGCGTTTGTTGCTCAGCTCTTTGTTTCCGATAAGCTTCATCTCCCAATAGTAAACTGATAAAATTATCATATTTTTTTCCATCTATACCCCGATATGCCATTTTTGTTTCTCCTTTGTTTTTTCATTATAGCATAGATATTCGCATCATGTAAATTCGTCGAATGGTTCATTTTCAGGATGATGAAACCAATTTTTGCAATTTGGAACGGTATCTTTTTTGATTAAGCTGCAGCGGTAGGACCTGTTGGACCTTGAGGAATTGTTAAGTCTAAAGTATAGGTATTCTCTGCTGTTTCATTCAATGTCGCAGCAGCAGGTGTTCCTGGAGCACCGGTAGTTACATTCCCAATTGTTAAGGTTATGGCTGGACCCGTAGGACCTGTTTCACCCGTTAAACCTTGTGGACCTGTTGGACCGATTGGACCCGTTTCACCTGTTAGTCCTTGCGGACCTGTTGGACCGATTGGACCTGTTTCACCTGTTAGTCCTTGCGGACCTGTTGGACCGATTGGACCCGTTTCGCCAGTTAGCCCTTGTGGACCTGTTGGACCGATTGGACCCGTTTCGCCAGTTAGCCCTTGTGGACCTGTTGGACCCGTAGGACCTGTCTCACCGGTTAGTCCTTGCGGACCAGATGGGATTGCAAAGTCTAATATCACATTTTCAGGAGTTCCGACATTGGTTACGGAAGCTTGCGTTCCTGGGGCTGTTGTCGAAGTTGTTCCAACCGTGATTGTTGCAGGACCTTGAGGTCCTGTTGGACCCGTAGGACCTATCGTTTGTCTTATTCCACCACAGCAACAGCTTGGTGTTCCATAATTTTCTTGGTAGGTCTGTACTATTTTTTGCGCTTTTTTATACGCACTATTATTATTGTTCATAATACTCCTTTCTAATTTAAAATATGATGTTTTGGTATTTTGGAATGTGGAAATGTCTATAAAAAAAGAATTCATGATTTGAATTCTTTGAAATTTTGTAATTCTTTTTCAATTTTTTGTAAGTTTTCTAGTAAGAAATCTACTTCATAAATATTTTGGTTTTGATTCTGATTTCGTCGATTGTTAATTAATGATTGCTGTGCTGCATAAGTAACAATGTATTGACCTAATAACATTAACCAATTGCCAATTGAGTTTTGTTCATTAATTGTCAGTTCTTCTACTAAAATCGCTCCGATAATAAAAGCTGAGAGAGAGTAGGCATTGGGATTGAAATTCGGTGGAAAATTATGAGACATAGAAATAGTCTCCTTTTTTAAATTTTATGATGTGCTTTCTTTATTTAGACTGTCTGGTATTTTCTGGTGTTCCGTTTTCTAAGGAGATAATATTTGCCATTTGATTTTGCTGCATTACTTTGTTGATTTGATCGATTTTTTCTTTTATTGCCACATATTTTTCATCTTGCATTAGCTTTTTCATATTATATTTTAACAATGTTTCTTTTGCTACCATATTTAAAGCATACATCTGACGACTTTTCGCGTCTGTTTGTTGTTGATATGTTATTAGATTTTTATTAATTTCTTTTAAACTTGGAATGAGTAGTTCTTCTATTTTTTGTTGATAATTTGTTAAGTTTTCTAATTGTTCTTGTAGTCGATTTTGTTCGGTTTGTCGATTTGTCATGACCATATATTCGAGACCATTTTCCTCTTTTATATTTTGAATGGAATGATATCTTTGAACCGTACTGTGTGGTATTTTTCTATTTACTTTCATATTGCTGATAGGAATATAATCAATTGGAGGTTTTTCTTCCTTTGGAGGGGTTACAATGTCCCATGGAGGAGGGTCTAGTTGTTCTTCTTTTGGAGTTGGAACAACGTCCCATGGAGGAAGTTCTGGTGATTCTAATGTTTCCATTGGTTTTTCTTCGATTTGATTATGGATTGGTGGTTCTACCCTAGGAAGCTCATTTTCCGTTGTCGTTGTCATTTCTTGAGTTTTACTTTCTTCGGTTTCTTGTTTTGGATTTTCAAATGAAGTTGTCGTTGTGGTTTCTTTCTCTTGCTTTGGCATTTTCTTTTTTTCTTTGATTTCTTCGATTTTGGCATCTAAGATGTTGGCAATTTCTGGATTTTTTTGGATATCAAAATATGCTTTTTTTCTTATGGGGTCACTTAATATTTCATAATAGCGATTAATGCAGTCGATTAATTTATTTTTTTCATTATTATCCGTTAAAGTATATACTTCATTTTCTTTGCGCTCTTTGGCTTTATTTAAGTCATCTAGAGAAAAATCGGAATTGATTCCAAAAAAACTTAGTAAATCGATGAATTTTCCATCTTGAATAAATTGTTCTTTTTTGATGCGGTTGTCGTAAGCGAGAATAAATTCATTGAGATTGTGATTGGAATTTAATAACATTTCTCCACGGAATAATGTTTTTTTGAATGATTGAACATTTTTTAATTGGGTTTCATATTGTTTTTTACTATTTTCGTCCAAATTTTGTTGGAGAACCTCATTTAGTTGACGTGCTTTTTTGTTTTGATCTTCTCTTAATTGATTTAAGATTTCTTGGTATGTTTTAATATCGACGTTTTGGCATAAATCGGCAATGGTGATATTCAATATGTTTGTCCAATCGGTCAGTTTATGAAATTCATCAAAAATGACATCTTCCACCGCATTTGAAGTTCGAATACGTTCTAAAGCATTGGTTATTGATTTCATTAGTCCCATAATTGTTTCCCTATCTTTCTATCATAGCCATTATAACATGAAATGCTTTCTTTTATCAAAGTTTTCGAATTTTTATGGCGGAAACTTTTTTCAAACATATATTACAGTAGGTGATTATGTAGGGAGGCGTATTATGAAATTATCCGAACTTTCCGATTCTGAAGTGGGAGTGATTCTTCAAGTTCATCATGATGTGACTATGCAAAATCGTTTGTATGATTTGGGATTTTTTCCGGGAGAAAAAGTTACTTGTTTATTTCATGGACCATTTCAAAGTCCCATTGCGTACTTGGTAAATGGTGCGGTGATTGCACTTCGTAAGACGGATGCTGATGGTATTGAGGTGGAAGATGAAAACTAGAACGGTGGCGTTGATTGGGAATCCGAATGTTGGAAAATCAACGATTTTTAATGCACTTACAGGGCTTCATCAACATACTGGAAATTGGTCGGGAAAAACCGTTTCAAATATGCGAGGAATTTGGCAATATGAAGAAGAGAAAATGGTGATTTATGATTTACCGGGAACGGTTTCTTTGACGCCACATTCTTTGGAAGAAGAAGTGGCACGGGATTTTATCTGTTTTTCCGATTATGATGTTGCCGTTGTTGTGATTGATGGTTTGTTATTAGAACGAGGGTTGCAACTGGTTTTACAAGTTTTAGAAGTTCATCCAAATACGGTATTATGTATCAATTTTATGGACATTTTAGAGAAGAAAAAGATGGTGTTGGATTTGGAAAAATTATCGATGCTTTTACATATTCCGGTGGTGGGCGTGACGGCTCGAGAGGGCAAGGGAATGAATGATCTTTGCAAGGCCATTTTTTCGGCACAGAATGATCAGCCTTATTTTATTTCTTATCCAAATTATATTGAAGAGTGCATTTCGGTCATTTCGAAAAACTTACCGGAAGGAGATTATCCATCTCGTTGGGTATCTTTAAAATTAATGGAAGGGGATTTTTTGTTTTCACATCTTCCAAACTTAAACAAGTCATCTTTATCTCATGTCTTAGAGATTCCACGCCGAGTTTATCAGGGAGAGGTCGTGTTATCTGCCATTCATAATGAGGCAAAATATCTTTCGGTACAAGTGTGTCATTATCCCAAAGAAGAACGACGTAATTTTTCGTGGGATCGGTTTATTACGAGTAAAAAAACCGGAATTCCTTTTATGCTTTTGCTTTTGTTTTTGATTTTATTTTTAACCATTCGTCTTTCGAATATTCCAAGTTCTTGGTTGTTTCAATTTTTTCATTGGACGGAAGAAAAAATGATGTCTTTTTTTCTTTCTCTTTCTTTGCCAAATTGGTTTTGTAATTTGTTTGTTTGCGGAATGTATCGAACACTTACTTGGGTGGTTTCAGTGATGTTTCCACCGATGGCTATCTTTTTTCCACTTTTTACTATTTTGGAGGATTATGGAATTCTTCCACGCATTGCCTTTAATTTGGACCGTCCTTTTGAAAAATGTCATGCTTGTGGAAAACAAGCGCTGACGATGTGTATGGGACTTGGCTGCAATGCAGTTGGGGTGATGGGTGCACGCATTATCGATTCTAAAAGAGAGCGAATGATTGCCATTTTAACGAATTCTTTTCTACCTTGTAATGGGCGATTTCCAACTTTGATTGCGATGATATCGATGTTTTTAGTTGGAGTGAATCATTCTTTATGGGGAAGTGTTTTTTCTTCCCTTTGGCTAACTTTTTTTATTGTGCTGGGTGTATTTGCCACATTTGTGTGTTCTTATTTGTTATCTAAAACGGTCTTGAGGGGATATCCGAGTAGTTTTGTGTTAGAAATTCCTGCTTATCGAAAGCCACAATTTGGTAAAGTTCTTCTTTATTCGATTTGGAATCGTGGTCTTTTTGTACTTGGTCGAGCAGTTTTCATTAGCGCTCCAGCGGGGATTGTGATTTGGTTATTATCGAATGTGCAAATCCAAGGCGTAACAATCCTAGCCATTTTACGTGATTTTTTAAATCCAATCGGAGTTTTCTTCGGATTAGATGGAATGATTCTCTTAGCTTTTTTGTTAGGTTTTCCTGCGAATGAAATTGTCATGCCCATTTTATTACTTGGTTATTTGTCACTTGGAGGTCTGGTGGAAATTCCAGATTTCGTGATGATGAAATCTATTTTACTTCAACAGGGATGGAGTTTTTGGACAGCACTTTCTTTCTTATTTTTGTGTGTATTTCATTTTCCTTGTTCCACGACGATTTTAACCATAAAAAAAGAAACTCATTCTTGGAAATGGGCTACTTTTGCTTTTCTATTTCCAACGATGATCGGTTTATTTTGCTGTCTAGTGATTCGCTTTTTGTCCTTCCTTTTTTAGGCAAGCGATAAAAAATCCTTCGAAATATTCATTGGGACAGATGGTGATGGTTCCAGGTAGTTCATTTGGAAGCGTTGGAATGTCTTGGCCTATGGATAGGGGAATGACATGAACCTTTTTTTCTTTCATGACGCTTTGAATGATTTCTTCATTTTCTTCTTTTAAAATCGAGCAGGTAGAGTAGATCATGGTTTGGTTTTAAAAGATCGATGGCCTTTTTTAAAAGCGCAAGTTGTCTTTGTTTTGTCTGTTGTCTTGTCTTTTTATCCCAGCGATTTTTGACTTCCTTATTTCTTTGAATGGTTCCACTTCCTGAGCATGGAGCATCTAATAAAACTTGATCAAAAGAAAAGAGTGGATCTAGTTGCAAAGCATTTGTTTTTAAGACGGTACAACAGTTGACTCCTTGCTTGTTTAGGTTATACATTAATTTCTCATAACGAATGGGATTGATTTCACAAGCGGTAATTTGGGATTTATTGTTGGTTTGTGCTGCAATTTGGGTTGTTTTGGATCCGGGTGCAGCCGTCATATCGAGTATTTGGGTGTTTTCTTTCGGATTTAAACAAAGTACTGGTAACATGGAAGAGAGGCTTTGAATGTAGATTTTTCCTTCGGTATAGCCACTGAAATTTCGTAAAACTTGATCGTTTTGATTTTCTATATAGTAGGCAGATGGATACCAGGATACTTGTTTTAAAATCACGTTTTGTGTTTGGAGTTGTTTTAAAATTTCTTGAGCATTTGCCTTTAATGTGTTGATACGGAAGGTAGTATATTTTTCTTTTTTGTAGCCTTCGAGGATTTTTTGAACTTCTTGTGGCTCGTATTGTTCATTTAATAAATCTAAGAGTTCTTTTGGTAATTCGTTCATTTTTTTCCTTTCTTATTTTTCTTTATAAATGTTGGGAATATATCCGTAATTTTCTTCTTTGAAGTCATTGATTTTTTGATATTTCTTTTTGGCATTTTCAGAGATGTCGATTATTCTTTTTCTTTTTACCAAAGGAATTGTGTTTCTTTTTTTCGTTTCAAATTTAACTGCATATTCCTTTGGTTTTTGCTCTGATTTACTTAGAAGTGTAGTTTGTTTAAAAATGTTCCAACTTGGAAAGTTTTCTTGGAAAAGGGAAATGATTTCGGTTTCTTTTTTGTTATAGAGATCTTCTTTGGTTAGTTTTCCTTTGTGGAATGCAGCGGTGACTAGTTGTGAGATATAACCCATTAC
This sequence comes from uncultured Bacilli bacterium, assembly GCA_947588935.1. Taxonomy (GTDB): domain Bacteria; phylum Bacillota_I; class Bacilli_A; order RF39; family UBA660; genus MGBC162267. The sequence continues at coordinate 19,931 of CANQAU010000008.1, read as the reverse complement.
GTATTTGTTTCTACTACTTTGTAATTCAATAGCATAGACGAATACCATACCAACAAATTTTTCGGCAATCCTTTGGTGTTGAAAACCAATTTCGGGAAGATTTAATTCGTTTGTTACGATGGTCATGTCGTCATATACTTCTTTAATTTGTTCTAGGGAGTGGGTATGTAACCAGATATAACACGTATGGAAAACACCATCTAACCGGTCGGTACATAATTGGGGAGATTTATTTTCTAAAATAGGGTAGATACTGAGATCTTGGAAATCTGCAAGTTTCATATTATCTTCTTTTAGATATGTCATAAATTCGTGATCTTGCTGGATGAGTGTTGTAATCTTTTTTTCAGATGATTCTTGGTTTAAATAATCATTGAAGACTAAATCGATGGTATGAGCAAAGCAGGGAGTTCCAATGTCATGAAATAATGCGGCAAGGGTTTGTTTTTTATCGTGCGTGAAGTGCCAAGTCATATGGGCGACGACGAGAGAGTGTTCGTATCTTGTGAATAAATAACGAGGAGAATACAGTTTGGTATAATCACATCCACAAAATTGGGTAATGGATTTTAAACGGCTCATGGTTTTGGTATTTAAGTATTTATCTATAAAAGATGGATATATTTGATCAATAAATAAATCTACGTATTTCATTTCTTCACCATTTTTCTAATAAAAATATCATCCATTTTCATTTCATTTTTGGGGGTTTATCCATTTTTCTTTTAAACCATCTTCCATGTTTATTTTGGTTGGAATGATATATTTTGCATTGATTTTATTGGATATCAAATTGGTAATTACTTTCATTGCTCTTGAACCATCAAACCATAGTGGATTATCACTTCTTTGGCGTATTTGATTTAAAGAGGTGATGAGAGCATCATGATCGTAGTAATCGCTCATATCTTTGGTGATCATATATTTTTGGTTTTCAGATGGATACAATGTGTTTTCTAATAACTTGTAACCTGCATTTTGGTACCAATATAAATGATCTCCTCCTGCTAATATGAACACTTCTGCTTTTTTATTTATATTGCCAATTCGTTTGTTAATATATTGATATACTTCATGAAACGTACATGTCGGAATGTCCTCTTTTAAACTACTAAATTTTTGGGTAACATCGACCACACCAAAGTCATAGTATTTTTGATCAATGATTTTTCCATTATTTACAAAAATTAATTCAATGGAGCCACCACCGCCAATAAATATGCAGATATTTCCATTATATTTTATGTTGTTGAAACATCCTAATGCTGTATATTTTGCTTCGTCCTCTTGAGATACTACTTCTATTTCTACATTAAACTTGTTTTTTAATTTCCGGTTGATCTCGTGTAATTCTTCTGTATGGATATTTCTAAAGATACTGCATCCATAAATATGAAGATCTTTTGTATATTGTAATGCCTTTTCTATGATTTTAAACAATTTATTTAAATCGTTTTCTTCTATTTTTTGATGGATGTTATAATTTTTTTTCAATTCGATTGTTGTATTATTCTCATATATCATTTTTTCATTTTCATAAATATGGGTTTTGGTATTATTGCTTCCAATCTCTATAATTGCAAATGTTTGCACTTTTTTACCTCCTATGTCCTATTCAATTTATCAATATGCAAGTGTGTTTTCTAAACTGATAATTTTATTACTAATTTTCATTGTGTAAAGAACAATTGTTTGACATAATCCTACTGGATACATTTGGAATATATCAGATGCTTTCCCTTTCTATTTATCAAATGATAAAAGAAAGGTGGTGATATTTATGACAAAAAGAGAATTTTCTCAATTTATTATAATATTACTCCTATTCTTAGTCGTAATTATTTTACTTCTAAAATAGCAAAAGCATCTGATTTCAACATTTGTTGATTTCAGATGCTATCCTAAATAAGGGATTGCATTTGATTAGCCCAATCAAATGTATCCTTTTTTATTTTATGCAAGTTTCCTTTGCACATTCATAGTAACATAAAAACGCACTTGTTACAAGTCATTTTCTATTTTTATATCGATTTCTTGCTTAATGTTTTTCGATAGATTGCAATTAAATCTGGATCATTTTGATTCATAGGTAAACTATCTAAATCAAAGAATTTCATATTTTTCGATTCCTCATCCCATTTTAATGTTCCTGAATAATTTTTAATACAGTATAAGGCTGTATTATTAATAACAACATCTCCATTTGGATATTCATTTCTTCTACTATTACCAGAAACAATGGCTATCAACTCTAAATTATCCTCTGTTATATCTAAATTTGTTTCTTCTTTCACTTCACGTATTATCGTATCTTCAAATCTTTCTCCCAATTCTTGACATCCACCAGGAAGACCCCATCTATCATTATCTGCTCTTGATTGAAGTAAAATTTGTCCATTTCCATTTACGATAATCGCTGCTGCTCCGTCTTGCAATAAGACAAATTTATGTTGTAATGCTCCCATACATAATCTTGTAAATACTGGATAGCCGAAGATATTACTTAATTCAATAATTTCATTCGTTTCTAATTTACTCATTATTTCAACTAAATCATCATAAGAAAAATTTCTTTTTTCTTGTTTTGATAAGTTTTTTATCTTTTCTAATATTTCTTTATTGGACATATTCATCATTCCTCCTACATTTTGTAGTTTTTTAAGCACCATTCACTTGTTATTTTCTAAATCGACAAGTGCATCTATGAAAATCTATGAATATCTTAACATAAATAAAACCATTTTAAAACCCGAACTACAAAAGTCCGAGTATCAATCAATCTGGTGCCCTAAGTGAAGAAGTATGACAATTTTAGAAAAAGAAATGTAGATTTTATTGAGTACTCGTTTCAATAACTTTCTCTAAAAATATTTTATCGTTAAATGCTCCTCTTTTTGCATTGGCAATAGCAATAATATCGTTTAAAGTAGCGTTTTCCAGTTTAGCTAAATATTTTATAATTTCTAACATATCGGCTAATTCTTCTATTCTATCCTTACCAGTTGCACTTAAAACTTCTTGATATTCCTCATTTAACTTTTTTTCTAATTCAATTTTATATTCCTCATTTGTTAGAACTCTAGTAATTGGTACCTCTCCATTTGATTTCAGGTATTTTATCTCTTACCAATTTGTTATATATTTGCTCCATAGCTTATCTCCTTTTTCTATATTGATATTGCCATTATACAAGTGTGTTTTCTAAATTGTCATAAATTTTTATAAAATATATTGTGTCAAGAACAAATGTTTGATATAATTAATTTGGAACATTTAATAGTTGGGTGATTGCCGAACTTCTTAATTGAAGGGAGGTGATAAGATGTCAAAAAAAGATTTTCTAATTTTCTTTTTGATTATCATTATCCTTTTACTTATAGTATTACTATTTGTAATCCTAAAATAAAAGAATCACCTAACTCAGCAATGATTTAGGTGATGTACATTGTATGGCAACACTCAACATGCGATATTGAATGTTCCTTTTCTATTTTATGCAAGTTTTCTTTGCATATTCATAGTAACATAAAAACGCACTTTTATCAAGTACGTTTTGTAATAGTTTTATGATAATGTCAGTCAGTAATATATAATATCCTTCTAGAAAGGAAGGATAACATTGAATAAAGAAGAACAAAGATTAAATAATATTATTATAAAATTGATTAGTAAGGAAATTAATATTAAACAGGCTTGTAGATTAACTGGATTATCAGAAAGATAGGTGTATAGAAAACAAAAAGCATATAAGGAAGAAGTATGACAACTATTTTCTTTTTTAATATGCATATAGTTTTGGCCATATGCAAGTGTGTTTTCTAAATTGACAAATATTCATTTCGTTTCAATTAAGTATTTATTAATATTTTCTAATTTCTTTATTCCATTATTATTTTTTAAGATTTCCATTTGATTTCGAGCGGAATCATTAAGTCTTATCAATCTTTCTTTTTGTGATAATCCTAATTTAATAAATTCGGCATTGGAATTTTCTAGATTGTTTAATATTACTAAATGAAGTAGATCTGTATAATCTCTTATATTTCCATTTTTAGCGAGTTTAGGATTATTTTCTCTCCATTCTTTTGCAGTCATACCAAACAATGCTACATTTAAAACATCTGCTTCTTCGGCATAAACAAATTTCTTTTGCTCTTCTGTAAGTATGGGAACAATGTAAGTTTTTATTGCATCAGTATGAGTAACATAATTTAATTTTGATAGAATTCTATTTGCCTGCCAATCTATTTTCTCTTGATATGCTTCATTCTTTTTTAATCTTTCAAATTCTGTTATTAAATATAACTTGAATTCAGGACTTAACCAACTTGCAAATTCAAATGCAATATCTGGATGGGCAAATGTACCAATGCTATATCTTCCACCTTTTGAACTAATACCTAAGGCATTCGTTCTTTTTATCCATTGTGTTGGTGACATCGAAAATGAGTTTCTTCCATACTCAGTTTTAATTTGGTCGAATTCGACCAAATTAAAATTTGGGTTATGAATTTCTTCCCATAAACCAATGTAATCAATCGTACTTATTCTTCTTAGCCAGTTTTTAACTGTAAATGATGGATCGCTAGAATTTTGATATTTTGCTAAATCTGTTAACGAAATATAATTTATATTTCCTATTCTTAATATTCCTACTTTATTTTCTTTAACAATTATTTCTGTTTTAATTAATTCTTTTTTCATATTACCCCCTTAATTACGAAAATCATTTTATCATAAATTATTGAATATTAAAACTCGAACTTATCAAATAATTAAAAAGTTCGAGTTTAGTGTCTACATGGTGCCGATTGGCAGAATTGAACTGCCCTCTGATGCTTACCATGCATCTGTACTACCACTGTACTAAATCGGCATCTAAGAGGATATTAACACATTTTGTGATATTTTGAAAGAAAAAATGATATAATAGCGATATTTATAGAAATTGGGGGATATTATCCTTATGATTTATACGAAAGATGTTTATTGTATACAGACTCCGAAAATGCATAGTCCACGTGTCCGAAAATTTTTAGGACTTAGTGATTTGGATTATTCGCAGCGAACTTTGCATTATTATAATCATGTTTTATGGCCATTTTATCATACTTTGTTTCAAGAAGTGAGAAACCATAATTTTGATGCGATTTTGATTGCCGGAGATTTGATTTCGGAAGTGTATGATCAAAAAAGTGCACGGGAAATTTTGGAACAATTGCGGGAAGATTTGGTTAATTTATCAGACCGATTTTGGGCGCCTGTCTGCATTTCTTATGGAGAAAGTGATCAAAAATTTAATCATCAAGTTCAACGAGATAGTAAGAAGAGAAAAATGGATTTAATGAATCAACTTCATCATCCAGGCGATGGTATTTTTGTGTTGGATAATTGTCAGAAATCTTTTGATGAATTTACCGTTACTGGATATTATCCTGATTTGAGAGTGAATCCAAACGATGCCCAAGCAATTGCCCAAGATTTTTTTCAAAAAGAGTTTTGGTTTGATGATGATTCGTTACAAATTTTATTATGCCATAATCCTCATCTTCTTACGAATGTATCGGTTATGCAAGAACTTTTGGGTTTATCTAGTAAAATTACTTTATTATTTGGAGGACATCAAAAAGATGGGTATATTCCTTTAGAAATACAAAGTTTTCTAGGTTCTTTTCTTCGTGATTATGGACTTTCTGGTCATCTTTGCCGAGGAGGATTTGTTGTAAGTGAGAATCAAGTTTCATATGTTCCATCTAATACCAATGATATTTCTTCTATTGATTTACGGATGAATGAGTTTGCCAGTATTGTGAGCCGAGGTCTTGCAAAATATTCTTGGTATGTACCATCTTCACCTAGTTATACCATTATGGAAGTGAGTCGCAAAAATTTGACATATAAACGTGATTTGGATGCATAAAATTTATTGGTGAGATTTGATGAAATGTCAACGAGATATCCCGTATCCTTCTTTGGATGGCATTCTTCCCAATCCGAGTATTGCTCGTCTTATTTTGCATGCTTATGCAGGGAAGGTAAGTGAGGATACGGCGATACATACATACTTGTTTCAAAGTATGGTGGTTTCTAGTCCGGAAATTTCTCAAATTTTGATGGAAATCAGCAAAGTGGAAATGAAGCATTTTCATCTTTTAGGGTGCTTGATTAAAAAGTTAGGAGTTCTTCCGGTATATCTCGATCCGGTTGATGCCCATCATCCTTTTTGGAGTGGCAAGTATGTTTCGTATGAAGGAGATTTCGGAGAAATGTTACTTTTGGACATTCAAGCCATTCGGGATTATGAAGCCATTGTTCATACGATTGGTGATGAACAAGTCCAAGAAGTTTTAAAAAGAATCGTCTTAGATGAACAACTTCATTTGGAAATTTTTGAACGATTGTATCAATCGATGGATAAGAATTTGTAAATTTCTTTTTCTTTTGCTTCTTTTTTGTTATAATAAAAGAGAATAAGAGAGAGGGTCGAAGATGAGATACGATGCAATTGTCATTGGAGCAGGAAATGGTGGACTTACCAGTGCTTTATTATTAAGTAAGCAACATAAAAAGGTATTGCTTCTTGATGCATCTTTTCATGAAGGTGGCAGTTTTCAAAGTGTTTTACAAGGTCGTTTTGAATTTGATTTTAATTCTACAGATTTGATGAGTTTTGGTGATGAAGAACACCATGGAAAAATTTATGAACTTTTTTCTTCGCTACAATTGTTAGATAAAATCCATGCTTGTAAAATTGATTCGGCTTTGTGTGTATATGTTGAACAAACACAATATGAAGTTCCAAGCAATCCAGAAAAATTTCTTTTAAAGATGGCTGAATATGTCAAAGATAGTAAAGAGAAGATGTCTTCTTTTTTGGATTTATGTCGTGAATGTGCACAGGCTTTGGATGATGTGATCAAAGAAGTTCCGTATGAAAAAATCGAAAAAAAATATCCAAAATTTATTGAGGTTTGTAAAGATTCTTGTCAAACGGTTATGAAAAATCAACAAATTCCAAAATTGATTCAAGAAATTTTATCAGCTTTTTGTATTTATTATGGAAATACTTCGACGGATTTGGCTTTTGTTACTTTTGCATCTTATTTGATGGATTATTTGGAATATGGGTATTGGGCTTTGGAAAATGGACATTATGAAATTCAATTATTATTGCAAGAAGAACTTCAAAAAAATGCCGGAGATGTTTATTTTGGAAGCGCAGTTACACATGTTCAATTTGAAGATGGGCTTTATCAAATGACGCTTGAAGATGGAAGAGTTTTTGTTAGTCCTTATGTGATTGGAGATATTTCACCAACGATTTTTTATACGCAGTTATTGGATGAGAAGAATACCACGCGGGCTATGTACCAACTTAGTAATGCTCGGACGATGGGTGAAAGTGTTTTTACATTGTGTGTCGGATTGAATCGTGGATCAGAGGCCTTGGGCTTATTTTATGATCGATATCTTTTTGCCAATGCTTTTGCTAGTGAAAAAAAAGAAAAGATGCTTTCTTCTTTTTCCCTCAATGTTGATCGAAGACAAAAAAAGACAACCATTTTGACGATTACGGCGCCGATTTCGTCGGAAATTTATTGTCGGTTTTTAAAAGATAATCCTTATGATGAAGTGACGCTTTCTTTAGAAAGGCAACTTTTGGAGGAAATTGAAAAAGCGCTGGGCGTTAATTTGATGGATGCCATTGAAGAGTTAGAAGTTGTTACTCCGGTTATGATGGCTAGTCATAATCTTCATCCAAATGGAACGGTTTATGGATATTTGCAAAAGGGTTATGATAATTTCTTACCTCGGTTTCTTTCTTGGAAAGAAGAACAATATCTTCCTCATTTATATTTCTGTGGTGCTTCTTCTTGTTATTGTATGGATACCAGTCAGTATTTGAGTGGGGAGTATGTTGCTTTACAAGTATTAAAAGAGATGGAAGGGGATGTGGATGATGAAGAAAGCAAGTAATGTATTTTCGTTTTTGACTTCTGAAAGAAAAAAGTGTATTTCGGAAGCGAGTGTTAAATCACGAGTGGTTGGAAGGGAAATGCAACATTATGTTGAAACGTTTTTTCCCACTTCTTTTGAAGCAGAGTTAAAGGAGATACGTGCGGAATGTGAAGAAGTGAAGTCTTTTGTTTTTCAGGTTTCTTCCAAAATTCCTTCTTTTTTACCAGGAGAAGAAGTGTTTCTTGATGTTTTGGGAGAGGGCTTTTTTCACAGCAAAGCATTTTATGTTGAAGATAATTTTGGAAAAAATAAAGAATTACGAATTATGATGAATCAAGATGATGATGAAGTGACGCAATATTTTTGGAATGAGGCTTTGGTGGGAGATTGTTTTCTCATGCGTAGGGCAAATTCTTCTTTTACGTATCATCCTCTTCGCGATCAAAAACATATTGTTGGTTTGTGTGATGAGCAAGGAATTTTTCCTTTTTACTTGATGGCACGTTCAATTCTCGAGCGAAAATCGTCTTTTTCTCTGACGATTTATTATGAACTTAAAGAGGAAAGTCATCGATTATTTTATGAGGAATTGGAACATATTATGAAAAAATGTAAAGAAGTGCAAGTTCATTATTTCTTTACAGAAAAACCAAGTGAGGATGGCATTAAACGGTCCATATCCAAGGAGGATTTAGCAATTTATCCAAATGGGGAGGTTAGTTATTTTGTCAATGGTTCTTTGTCTTTTTATGAAAAAATGAATGAAATTTTAAAAAGTCTTAGTATTTCGAATCGGTATATTCGCCATCCAAAATACCAAGATTATGTTCTACCCGATGATGAACGCGAATATGAAATTCGGGTGGTCAGTGATGAGAAGGAACGAATTTTGTTTGGAAAAGCCAATGAGTCTTTGTATCAAACGTTATGCAAAAATCATTTTTTAGAAACTTCTGATGAACAAAGGCGAGCCCTTCTTTTAAAAGGAGAAGTTTTGGTGGATAATCAAAGACGAAGACGCGCAGATAAAGCCCATTGTTATGTCGTGTTGTATTCAAGTTATCCGAGCAGTAATTTAACGATTCAATTATGAGAAGTAGGAATACTTCTTTTTATTTGTTTATTTCTTGTTATAATAGGAGTGGTGATGATTATGCAATCTTTTGAAAAAGTAAACGAGCAAATGCGTTGTCATAATGAATATTTGAGTCCTTATGCGACTCGTGATCAGGATGCGATTCGCTTTGAGAAAGAAGAGGAAGATTTTCGTCCACCTTTCTTTCATGATACGGATCGAATTCTTTATTCGATGGCTTATACACGTTATATGGATAAAACTCAAGTATTTTCTTATCAGGAAAATGATCATGTTAGTAAACGAATGGTTCATGTTCAATTGGTTAGTAAGATTGCCAGAACGATTGGAAGAGCCCTTGGCTTGAATGAGGATTTGATTGAAGCTGCGAGTTTAGGGCATGATTTGGGACATACGCCTTTTGGTCATGTTGGAGAGGCGATTTTAAATCAACTCAGTTTGGAATACCAAGAGGGCTATTTTAATCATAATATTCAAAGTGTACGCATGCTTTTGGATATCGAACATGGTGGAGAAGGGAGCAATCTTACTTTACAAGTTTTGGATGCAATTATGTGTCATAATGGTTCTTTTGTCTCTAAAAATTATGGTCCGGTATCTAAAAGTAAAGAAGAATTTTTAAAGCAGTATCAATCTGCTTATCAAAATGAATCCGTGATTAAAGAGTTTGTACCGATGACTCTCGAAGGTTGTGTGGTTCGTCTTAGTGATATGATTGCTTATTTGGGAAGAGATATCGATGATGCTTGTGCGTTAAAAGTCTTTCAAAAAGAACAACTTCCGAAACAAATTGTCGATGTTTTAGGATCTAAAAACAAAGAGATGATTAATACCATTATTCTGGATATCATTCATCATAGTTTTGGAAAAAGTTCTTTATCGATGAGTGATTCGGTTTATCAAGCGATGAAAGCATTAAAAGCTTTTAATATGGAGCATATTTATGCGGTAGCTACCAAACCTGAGCGCTATGCTGAGTATGAGAAGATGATTCGGTTGGTTTTTACTTCTTGTTTGGATGATGTTCAAAAACAAAATATATCTTCGCCGATTTATCAAGATTTTTTGAATTATAAAAAGGAGAGATATCAACAAAATACGAGCGATGCTCGAAAAGTTTTGGATTATGTTTCGGGGATGACGGATGATTATCTGGTTCACATTTATTTACATTATAAACCTTAAAAATTCGGTTATATTAGAAAGAGAGGTGCATTATGGTTTACAAAAAATATGAATATGATTCGTTTCGTATCTTTGCCATTTCAACTGATCAATTTAAAAATTGTCATATGGAGGTTGTGTTTTATCGAGATGCCAAAACCACTCGCTTAACGGAGCAAACTTTTTTGGTCGATATGATGGGGTATACTTCACTGCAATATCCGACTCGAAGAGATATGATCATTCGAATGGAAGAACTTTATAATGCTTCTTATTATAGTGTGACGTCCAAAGTTGGAGCCCTTTTGATTTCCAATTTTGTTTTTGATTTTTTAAATCCGAAGTATGTGAGTGAGTCCTCTTATTTGGATGATTGTTTGCAATTTTTCTTTGCCAATATTTTAAAACCGAATATGAATGACGAAGGTTTTGATTATCGGACATTTCAAACCATTAAAAATCGATTGCAAGCGGATTTGGAAGCTTATAAAGAAAATCCGACGAATTTCGCCATTCGAAGAAGTTTAGAGTTGGTGTATCCTCAAAGTATTAGTAGTAAGAGCATTTTGGGAAATTTTGAAGATTTGGAAGCTTGTACTCGTGAGGGGATGAAAAGGGCATATCACGATTTTTTCGAGCATAGTCATTGCGATATTTATCTGATTGGCAATTTGGATATGGATTTGGTTGCGAAAAAGATTTTGCGTTATTTTAAAAATCCGGTCATTAAAATGCGAGAGCCTTCTCTTTTTGTGGAGAATAAACGGTTGCGTTCTTGCAAAACGGTTTGCGAATCCAGTTCATTTGTACAGAGTACTTTGGTTATGACTTATCAAATGAAAAATTTAACGAAGTATGAGAAGGATTATGTTCTATCTTTGTTTGGTGAAATTTTGTGCGGTAGTAGTTTGAATTCTCGATTATATCAATATTTGCGCAACGAAAATTCGTTATGTTACCGAGTTCAAACGATTTATCAAAAGTATGATGAATTATTGTTGATTGTGGTGGGACTTGAACATCCAAATAAGGATTTGGCAGTGAAATTGATTAAAAAAGCCATGAAGGAAATGGCTCAAGGAAAAATCTGTGAAGAAGAAATCGAGATGGCCAAGAAGCAACTTCATCTGGCTTTACTGATGAATATGGATAATCAAAATAGTTTAGTGAACAATTCTTTTTTCCATGAAGTGGGGGATGTTCCACTTTTGGAGGATCGGCGAAAAAATATTCCCAAGGTGACCAAAAAAGATCTTGTGGCTTTGGCAAAGAAGTTTTCTTTGGGATTAATTTATGAATTAAAAGAAGGTGAGAATCATGAAGAAGATTGAAATCAAGGGTTGTGACGAGACTTTCTTTGTAGATGTTTTGGATTGTGGTTTACCTGTCATTATTTGGAAAAATGAACATGTCAAAGGATATTATCTGACGTTATCGGTCAAGTATGGATCGTTGGATACGGATTTTTATTTAGGAAATAAAGGATATCATGTTTCCCAAGGGTTGGCACATTATTTGGAACATCTTAATTTTCATGAACCGGATGGGAGCGATGCACAAGATTTTTATGCGAAAAATGGGAGTGATGTCAATGCTTTTACCACTTTCGATTATACATCTTATGAGGTGTATGGCGTCGATTATTTACCGGAAAATTTACATCATTTACTCGATTTTGTGTTAACTCCTTCTTTTACTTCTGAAAGTGTTTTGGAAGAGCAAAACATTATTATTGAAGAGAATAAGATGGATTTTGATAATCCGTCCAATCTTTTATATTATGGAACGTTTCAAAGTTTATTTAAAACGGATCGACATCAGTTTTTTATTACAGGAAGTAAAGAGGATATTTTAAAAATTCGAAAAGAAGATCTCGATTTGGTGTACCAAGCTTATTATCATCCTGAAAATATGTTTTTGGTGGTTACAGGAAATGTCAATCCGTATGAGGTAGTGACGATTGCTAAAGAAAATTTGGCAAAAAAGACTTTTTTGGAATTTCAACATCCGAAACGAAAAGAAAGGCGTGAACCGGCAAAAGTGGTGACCCCTTATAAAGAGATTACCGCGAATGTCGAAGTGGAGCGCATTCGAATGGCCATTAAAATTCCGAGAAAGAATTTTCGAGAGAAAGATGATTATAAATTACGTTTGATGTTGACGCTTTTATTACAGAGTAATTTTGGACCGACTTCTCCTCTTTATGAAGAGTTATTAGAAAATGAACTGATTTTAAGTTTGGGATGTGAAAAATCCATCCTTCATGATTATGTGCTTTTGTTTTTGAATGCAGAAACCAAATATCCAAATGAATTGATTTTAAAATTAGAAGCGGCTTTGAAGCATTTAAAGGTGGATGAAAAAACCATTACGCGTAAAATTCATTCTGCTATTGCAAATATGGTTCTTAGCTATGATGATATTACGGAAGTCAATATGAATATTCAAGAACAACTGATGCATTATGGACATATTTTAGATTGTCAAAAAGAAGTGTTTGAATCCATTTGCCTACGGGATATGAAAGATGTTTTAAAAGATTATTCTTGTAAAGAAATGTGTGTGGTTGTTTTGAAACAAAAAAAATAGGAGACATCCTATTTTAATTTTTGATATATTTCTTCTACGGTATATTTTGGCTTTTTGTGTTTTTGTAAGTCTGGTAATACATGTAAATGAACATGTTTGATTTCTTGTGCTTCCAAATAGTTCATGGAGAAGGTAACTCCAGTCGTTTTTAATTCTTTGGTGATTTTTTCATTTACGATTAATGCTACTTCTTTCATATGATAAAGAGTTTCTTGATCTAATTGAGTAATATCTGTAACATGTTTTTTGGGAATAATCAAGGTGTGGGCATCAACCGTTGGGTGAATATCTAAAAAAGCCATCACGGTTTCATCTTCATATATGATTTCGGAAGGTATTTCTTTGTCTTTAATTTTGCAAAATAAGCAATCCATTTTTTTCATCTCCATTTTTATTTTACCACGAGAAATTCTTGTGTACAATTTTTTATCACTTGCATAGATTACATTAGAGGAGGTATTCCATGGCAAATTTTAAGGAGATTGTGACGAAAGCGGTGATTGGCAAAGCAAAGAAAACGACGTCTCATCACTATTCTTTAAGTCCGAGTGAGAAACCGGATACGGTGTTGGGATGTTGGGTGATTAATCATACATTCCGAGGAAAAAATAATCAAGGCATTATTGATTTATCTGGAGAATTTGATGTCAATGTTTGGTATGCGTATGATCATGATACGAAAACGACTGTCAGTACCGGAAAATTTCAATATACTGATCATTTACATGTTCCTTTAAAAGATGGTGGAAATTTCGATGATTCTTCAGAAGTTTTGGTTCGGAGTTTAAAACAACCAACCGTGACCAATGTTGAGATTGTCAATGGAACGGTGGCACTTGATATTGAGAAGGAACTTGGGGTTGAGGTCGTTGGTAATACAAAGTTAAAAGTTCCGGTTGAAGGAAGATGATTATGAAGAAATTATTGATGAAGAGGATTTACCCGTTTCTGAAATCGAAGTTACCGATGATTATCTAAAATAATGTTCGTCAACCTATTTAGGTTGACACGTTTTTTGGGGTATGATATAATTCGCTGTAGAAAGAGAAAGGAGCAGTTTATATGGCAGTTAAGTTAAGACTTAAAAGAATGGGTTCGAAACAAAAACCTTTTTATCGAATTGTTGCTGCTGACTCAAGAAGTCCTAGAGATGGAAAATTTTTGGAGTCTGTAGGTACTTATGATCCAATTAAAAAAGAAGATAATGTAACGGTTAAAGAAGATCGAGTATTATACTGGATGCAACAAGGAGCCATTCCAACAGATACAGTTCGTAGTTTGTTAAGTAAAAAAGGAATTATGAAAACCTTTGCTACTTCCAAAGTTAAAGAAGGTAAATAATGAATTTAGTGGAATATACGGAATTTGTAGTAAAAAGTGTTGTGAGCGAACCAGATATGGTGCGTGTTCAAAGTTTTGAAGAGGAAAATATGACGGTATTAGAAATTATGGTTCCGGAATCTTGTATGGGAACAGTGATTGGCAAATCCGGTAAAGTTATTCATGCGATTCGAACTTTGGTACAAGCTTATGCTTATGTGAATCAGTGTGGCAAAGTTCGCGTCAATGTGGAATCTTTTTAAGACCTCAGGGTCTTTTTTATTTGTGATTTTTGGGAAATGTGTTATGATGATAATAGGTGAGTGGCATGAAAAAAAAGGGATTTACTCTCGTTGAATTATTAGCGGTAATTGCTCTTCTTGGCATTTTGGCAACGCTAGCGGTGACCAGTGCGATTAATGTTTCGGTGGGTATTCGAAATGATATGTATTGTGAGAAGTTAGAATTTATTGAGAATAATGCAAAACAATATGGACTGGATCATTATCGAAATGATCTTAATGAAACGTTTACCGTCAAAGAGTTAGTTGATTTGGGATATATTAAAATCGATCAAGATGTGGAAGGGGCTCGTGTGATCGATCCGCGAGATAACTCTTCGATGGAAGAAGTCAAAGTAAATATTTACGTGAAAAATCGTCGTGCTTATGCTCATGTGAATGTGGATGCTTCGGTTTGCGAAGAGAAGTAAATTTGCACTCTTTCTTTTGTTATGTTACAATAATTTTCGCTTTTTAGAAAGGGGAGTATATGATGAAAAAAACGGTGTGTTTAATTGGTCGACCTAATGTTGGAAAAAGCAGTTTGTTTAATCGCCTGATTCATGAAGATAAAGCGATTATTTTAGATATTCCAGGAATTACACGAGATCGGATTTATGGTTCGGTTGATTATCAGGGAAAGTCCTTTTTTTTAATTGATACGGGTGGACTGGATTTTGGTGATGGTGATTTTCATCAAGATATTTTTTTACAAGCTCGTTTTGCCATCGATGAAGCTGATGTCATTTTGTTTGTCGTAGATGGAAAAAGCGAGTTAAATGAAAATGATTATGCAATCCGTGATTTACTGCATTCTTGTCATAAGAAGGTCATTGTGGTTGTCAATAAAATTGATAATGAACGTAGAAATGATTTGATTTATGCATTTTATGAATTAGGATTTGAAACGGTGATGGGTGTATCTGCTGCTCACAAGATTGGCTTTGATGCTTTACTTCAAGAAATTACCAAGGATTTTCCACAAGAAGAAAAAGAGGAAGAGGATGTTTGTAAATTTTGTCTCATTGGACGACCTAATGTTGGGAAAAGTAGTTTGGTGAATGCTTTATTAAATGAAGAACGAGCCATAGTGAGTGATGTTGCTGGTACAACGCGAGATGCTATTGATACTCCTTTTGTCTATCATGGAAAACCGTATCTGGTTATCGATACGGCGGGAATTAAAAAGTCTGGGCGCATTTATGAGAATGTAGAAAAATATAGTCTTCTTCGCAGCATGAAGGCCATTGAACGAAGTGATGTTTGTGTTTTGTTAATCGATGCCCAAGATGGAATTAAAGAGAATGAAAAACACATTATCTCCCTTGCTCTTCAGGCGGGAAAGGGAATGGTTTTTGTTGTCAATAAATGGGATACCGTATCCAATAGTGAAGAAGCGATGAAGCAGTGGAAAGAAAAAATATTTTATGAATTTCAATTTTTGCGATATGTTCCGGTTGTCTTTTTGTCTGCTCTTCAAAAGAAACGTATTCATTTATTAATGCCGGAAATTATTAAGGCGTATGAAAATCATCGAAAGGAAGTATCTACGAGTGTATTAAATGATGTAATTCATGAAGCGACGATGTTACATGAACCTCCTTCTTATAAGGGAAAACGTTTAAAAATTTACTATGTTTATCAATCGGAAGTATGTCCACCAAAATTTACGTTTCAGGTAAATAGTAAGGGATTGGTTCATTTTAGTTATGAGCGTTATTTAGAAAATAAAATTCGGGAAAATTTTGACTTTTCGGGAACACCGATTGTCTTACAATTTAAAAATCGGAGCGAATAAAAAAAGAAAATTATGCATTATTTTCTTTTTTGGCATCAATTCTTTTTTCTTTAATGATCCGTTTTGGGTCGGTATTAAAAAAGTCTGTCACTTCTTTTCCAAGTAATTCTGCTAGATTGTTTAAAAATTCAATGGATACATTGATTTCTCCACGTTCGACGCAAGCCATATATTTGGGATTTAATTTATATTCTTCGTAAAATTTTTCTTGACATAGTCCTGTTTGAAATCGAAAATATTTTAAATTCCTTCCTACGACTTTTTTGATCTCTTCCATACACCCTGACACATCCTTGCTTATTACTAATATACTTAGAAATGAAGTTTTAAGTCTACCTATTCAAAACTACACAAAATTGACACATGGCATATTTTATTATATGATATTTGAAGCGCGGAGGATTTATGAAAAGTAGTAGAAATGAGAAGCTCATGACCTTGCGTGTGCAAGGTGGGTACACTTATCAAAGTTTAGCAGATAAACTGCAAATTTCAAAAGCGTTTTATTGGCAAGTAGAGCATAATAATCGAAGAATTTCTTATGAACTTGCTAAGAAAATTGCGGCGGTCTTTGATTTGAAACCCGATGATATCTTTTATGATGAAACAAACTAGTCTCTTAACATATATTATGTTAGGAGGTTTTTTATGGAACTGGGTGATTCTTTTTTTAAAAAAGTTGAAAAAAAGACAAAAGTCGATAAAGATACGATTTTGTCTTTGGCAAACAAATTACAACAAGGAAATATGAAAGATGAAAAAACGTTACGAGAAATTATTCGTACTCTCAGTAAAATGACCAACAAACCAGTGAGTAAGGAAAAGGAAGATAAAATCATCAAAACCATTCTCAATGATGAGGTCCCTTTGAATGTTGAGAAGATGTTTTAGTTTATTTTTGAATTAATTTATCGAGTGGATAGTGATAGTTTTTGGCTAATTCGATGGCATACATGGTGGTAATGAGGGTTTTTCCTTTTTCGTATTTATGGATATTGGATTGCGAAGTATTGAGATGTTGTGCTAATTCTTGCTGTGTTAAATGATTTTTTAGACGAATTAATTTGATATTTTCTGATACTGCTTGGGTATCAATATTGATTTTTTTCGTTCGTTTTTCGGGATTTTCCGTAAGACCCACTAAGTAATCGATGGTGACTTGATAAAGATTTGCTAGCTCATTTAGCTTCGTTAGTGGTATAATATCTTTTCCACATTCCCATCCGGCGTAGGTAGCTCGTTTGACGTGGAGCGTGGACGCAGTTTCCTTTTGGGTTTTAGCTTCATAGTCTCGGAGTTCTTTTAGTTTTTCGAACAACATTTTTTATCATCTCGTTATTAATTTTCTCAGAGAAAACGAAAAAAACCGAAAATGTGTGGGTTATTGTAATTATTTGTGATATAATGTATCTATATATAAGGAGGAAGTATGAACGAAGTATATCAAAAATTGCAACAGTTACGTGTGAAACACGGCTTTTCTTATCAGGACATGGCCGAAAAGTTAGGAATTAGCAAGTGCTATTATTGGCAACTCGAGCATAAGAAAAGAAGGTTGTATTACGATTTGGCAAAACAGATTGCGTCTGTTTTTCGATTGAAACCGGATGAGATCTTTTTAGAGGAAATTTTGTAACTCCCTAGTGGGGGTTTTTCTTTTGGAATAAATGTTTTCGTGTTTGCATAAGGTTTGATTATAAGAAAGAGGTAAGTTATGGAAAAGAAAGATTTACTCGAAAGTATTGCAAAACGTGGAAATGGGGAAATCTATTTAGGAGTTGTCGGAGCTGTACGAACTGGAAAAAGTACCTTTATTAAGCGCGTTATTGAAAACTTAGTTGTGCCAAATATCCATGATGAGATTTTACGAAAACGTTGTTTGGATGAAATTCCACAAAGTGCTCAGGGAAAAACGATTATGACAACGGAGCCAAAATTTGTTCCATCGAGTGGTGCAAAGTTAGAAGTGGATAATTTTAGCGCAGAGATCAAACTGGTGGATTGTGTTGGTTATGTCATTGCCAATAGTAATGGGTATGAAGATGCTGATGGAAATCCAAGAATGGTTAAAACACCATGGTTTAGTGAATCTGTTCCTTTTGTTGAAGCAGCTGAAATTGGGACTGAAAAGGTGATTCGGGATCATGCAACAATCGGAATTGTAGTGACGACCGATGGATCGTTTGGAGAATTAAAACGGGCAGATTATGTTGAGGCAGAAGAAAAGGTTGTCAGTGAATTAAAAGCAATTGGAAAACCTTTTATTGTGGTTTTAAATACTAGTAAACCAAATAGTGTCGATGCGAAAAATTTAGCTTTGGAATTGCGCAGTAATTATGATGTTCCCGTCATGCCTATTAGTGTTGAAGAAATGACCGAAACCGATATTATGGAAATCTTGAAAGAAGCCTTGTATGAATTTCCAGTTTTGTCCATTGATGTCAATATTCCCGAGTGGGTGCATGTGTTATCCAATACGCATGAAATCAAAAAGCATTATTTAGATAAGATTAAAGAAAGTGTCATCGAAGTTAAAAAAGTACGCGATGTGGAAACGATTTTGGATCATTTTAAAAACAGTGATTATATTTCCAATGCTTATATTAGTAATTTGGATAGTGCCACAGGTTGTGTGACCGTCAAATTAGAAAGTAGCGATGAGTTATATCAAGAGGTTTTAAAGAGCATGATGGGAGAAAATGTAGCTACCAAAGCTGGACTTTTAAAGATTTTTGCCACTTATAGTGAAGGAAGAGAAGAGTTAGAAAGCATTAAACAAGCCATCAAGATGAGCAAAAGTACGGGTTATGGCATTGTTTATCCGACCTTAAAAGATATGAAATTGCAGACACCTGAGATTATTAAACAAGGCAATCGCTATGGTGTGAAATTAAAGGCTGTTGCGAGTAGCATTCATTTGTTACGCGTCGATGTGGAAAGTACTTTTGAACCGATTATTGGTAGTGAATTACAAAGTAAAGAGTTAATTAATTATTTGATGAAAGATTATGAAACAGATCCATCGAGTATTTGGAAAAGTGAAATTTTTGGTAGAAGTTTGGATGTGATTGTCAAAGAGGGAATCCAAGCTAAATTATCCATCATGCCTGAAAATACTCGTTACAAGTTAAGTCAAACGGTGACAAAAATTGTCAATAAAGGGTCAAATAACTTAATTGCGATTGTCTTATAGAGTAAAAAATGTGTTTTTTTACTCTTTTTTCTTGACACTGATTGGGTTTGTTTGCTACGCTTAATACGTAAGGGTAAACTCTTACGAAATGGAAATGGGAGGTCAGGACGTATGTCAAAAACAGAATTAGTAGAACTAATTGCAAAAAATGCAGAAATGTCAAAAGCTGAAGCAGGACGTGCTTTGGATGCTGTACTAGAAGGAATTACTGAAGGACTTAAGAAAACTGGAGAAGTTACTTTAGTTGGATTTGGTAAATTTAGTGCTAAAAAACGTGCAGCTCGTGATGGAATCAATCCTTCTACAAAAGAACCAATCAAAATTCCTGCAAAAACTGTTGCTACTTTTAAAGCTGGAAGCAAATTAAAAGACGCTATTAAATAGTTTGGAATTTTAACTTTTGAACCACTTATTTCTAAGTGGTTTTTTTGTGAAGAAAATCTTGCTTTTTGCTTGTTAGAAATAATGAGTACTCTAAAACTAAAAAAATAAAAGAAAAACCTCTAAACTTAGAAATAAGAATAGAGGTTT